>NZ_JBSFUU010000004.1:0-231891 GCF_053591955.1 Streptomyces sp. NPDC002845
CTCCAGGGGCTTCGCCCCTTCGGCCCCGCTTGGGGGCTGCTGCCTCCAGGCTTCCGCTGGGGGGTGTGGGGTGGGTGGGCAGTGAGTGGGTGGGGTACTTCGGGTGGGTGCGTGGGTGCGTGGGTGCGTGGGTGCGTGGGTGCGTGGGTGCGTGGGTGCGTGGGGGTTTGGGTGGGTGGGTGTTTGGTCTGGGGTGGGTGGTGTGGGTTGTGGGGTGTCTGCGGGTTGTGTGTGGCTGGTCGCGCCCATGCGGCGGAGCCGCATATCGATACAGCCCCGTGCCCCCTGACGGGGCGCGGCTGCAGCCCCGGCCAGTCCAGGCCAGGGCCCATCAGCCTGTGCCCCACCTCGCCAGCCCCGCACCAGGTTCCTTTGCCCCAGCGCCAAGGTTCTCCGCCTCCGTGCCAAGCTCCTCCGGCTCCACGCCAAGCCTTTTCAGCCCAGGCGAGCCCCCATCGGGACGACACCCTGGCCCGTCTCGTCACCTTCCCCAACGTCCTGGTCACCTCGCACCAGGCGTACTACACGGCGGACGTGGTCGCCCAGATCATCGACACCACGGTCCGCAACGTCCTCGACTACAGGGCGGGCCGCCGCTCCGAGAACGTGCTCGTCCCCCGCAGCTGACCGACCAACTCCCGTACGACGGCCGTACCGTTCAGCGTCAGCACCGACTCCGGGTGGAATTGGACGCCCGCGAAGCCGGGGCCGCGCAGCGCATGCACCTCCCCGTTCCCACCCCGGCTGACCTCCACCCCGTGTGCCGCCAGCTCGGCCTCCGTCTCGTCGTCGCAGTACGCCACGAAGCTGTTGTAGAAGCCGACGGTCTCCGTCCGCCCGAAGAGGTCGATCTCCGTCTGCGCGCCCTGGTACGGGACCTGCTTGCGCACGATCTCCAGCCCCAGTTCGGCCGCGATCAGCTCATGGCCGAGGCAGACGCCGAGGACGCCGTGGCCATGACCGCGGAGCACCTCGGCCGTCAGCTCCCGCAGGAACCGCATCTTGGGGTCCCGGAGATCGCCGGGGTCACCCGGACCAGGGCCCAGGACCAGCGGCCCCTCGTGCACGAGCACGGCCTCCCACAGCCCGGGGGTGTCGTAGCGGCGTACCGTCACCTCCAGGCCCGACGACCGCAGCAGATGCGCGAGCATCGCGGTGAAGGTGTCCTCGCCGTCGACGACGAACGCGTGCCCGGCGAGTGCGTCCGACCGCTCCTGCATCCGCAGCCAGAACGGCGCCAGCGAGGCCCGGCGCCCGTCGAGCGCCGCCCGCACCCGCGGATCGTCCGCGAGTCCCTGCCGTACCCCCTCCTCACGGCGCCGCCCCGGTCGTACTCCCAGAGCCGCCAGCACCCCCGCCGCCTTCGCGTGTGTCTCGGCGACCTCGCTCGCCGGGTCCGAGCCGCGGACGAGCGTGGCACCGACGGGCACCCTCAGCCGGCCGTCGGCCGCGATGTCGGCCGTACGGATCAGGATCGGCGAGTCGAGCGTCTGAGCCCCGCCGGCCACTCCGTCGCGCCCGCCAGCACCCCCTTCCCGCCCGCCACCCGCGTCCCTGCCCACCAGCGCCAGCGCACCGGCGTAGTACCCACGGCCGCCCACTTCGTGCCGCTCGATGACCCGGCACGCGTTCTGCACGGGCGAGCCGGTGACGGTCGCCGCGAACATCGTCTCCTTCAGCACCTCGCGTACGTCCAGAGAGGACCGACCCCGCAACTCGTACTCCGTGTGCGCGAGATGGGCCATCTCCTTCAGACGCGGCCCGATCACGACCCCGCCCATGTCGCCGACCGTGCACATCATCTTCAGTTCCTCGTCGACGACCATGGAGAGCTCCTCGATCTCCTTGCCGTCGGCGAGGAAGCCGAGCAGGTCCTCCGGCGTCGGTCCTTCGGCCGGATAGCGGTACGTGCCGCTGATCGGGTTCATCACGACCGTCCCACCGGACATGCGGACGTGCACCTCGGGACTCGCCCCGACCAGGGTCCGTTCGCCGGTGTGGACCACGAACGTCCAGTACGCGCCCCGCTCGCCCTCCAGCAGCCGCCGGAAGAGCGCGAGCGCGTCGGCGCGGCCGAAGCCGGGGACCCGGCCCTCGTACGTGCGCCGGATCACAAAGTTCGCGCCCTCGCCCCGCCCGATCTCCTCGTGCAGCACCCGCCCGACGATCTCCGCGTACTCCTCGTCACTCACATCGAAGCCGCCGTCCCGGACCTGGACGTCGTGCGCGGGCAGTTCCGCGAGGGCTCGCGGGAGCGGGATCTCGTACGACTCCTCCGGGGTCAGCACCGTCAGCGGGGTGCCGTCGTCGCGGACGTCGAAGCCGCGCTCGCGGATCTGGCGGTAGGGGATCAGGGCCAGGCCCTCGTCGGGGATGTCGGCGAGACGGTCGTACGTGGTGACCGGGCCGAGCAGCAGTTCCACCAGGTCGTGGTCGCGGCCGGGAGTACGGCGGCGCAGCAGGGCGAACGGTCGTTCGTCGTACGGGAGTCGAGCCAGGTCCATGGGTTCCTCTTCCGTCTTCCGTCGGTGATCGGGGAGGAACGGCCCTGGTGCTGAAAACACTGAAGGCCGCCCCTCGGGCGGCCTTCGCGAAGTCTTGCGTACGCGCAGTCAGTGGGCCGCCGAAGAAGCGGTCCACCACCAGTTCTGGGTCGGATGCGCGAACATGCGGGGAATCATAAGGCGCGCGGCGTACCCGTGTCCACCGAGGCTCGTCTTCGTTGTTCCGGACACGGCTCGCGTATCCCCGCCGCTGCAGGGGTGGTCCGGAGTGGCGGTTGCGAGTCGACGTCCGCCACGTGGTCCCCGCCGCGGCGGGGTAGGAGACGCCGGGCCTGCCGGGCCCTGCGTCCCACACTTTGGGCATGCGGCAGATTCCCGGCGCGCAGCCCGTAACCTAGGCGTGTGAACGCTAAAGCCTCTTCTGTCGACGTGAACACCTGGCGAGACCTCCCTGCGGCACAGCAGCCGGAGTATCCGGACCAGGTAGCTCTCCGAAAGGTGATCGCCGAACTGGAGAGCTTCCCGCCGCTCGTCTTCGCCGGCGAGTGCGACCAGCTGCGCGCCCGGATGGGCGCCGTCGCCAGGGGTGAGGCGTTCCTGCTCCAGGGCGGCGACTGCGCGGAGTCGTTCGATGCCGTCGGCGCCGAGCAGATCCGGGCCAAACTCAAGACTTTGCTCCAGATGGGCGCCGTCCTCACGTACGCGGCCTCCGTGCCGGTCGTGAAGGTGGGCCGGATCGCCGGGCAGTACTCCAAGCCGCGCTCCAAGCCGACCGAGACCCGCGACGGGGTGACCCTGCCGACGTACCGCGGCGACTCCGTCAACGGCTTCGACTTCACCGAGGCGGCCCGCGTCCCGGACCCCGAGCGGCTGAAGCGGATGTACAACGCCTCCGCCTCCACGCTCAACCTGGTCCGCGCCTTCACCACCGGCGGCTACGCCGACCTGCGCCAGGTGCACGCCTGGAACCAGGACTTCGTGAAGTCGTCGCCGTCCGGGCAGCGCTACGAGCAGCTCGCGCGGGAGATCGACAACGCGCTGAACTTCATGCACGCCTGCGGGGCCGACCCGGAGGAGTTCAAGACCGTCGAGTTCTACGCCTCGCACGAGGCCCTGCTGCTCGACTACGAGTCGGCGCTGACCAGGGTCGACTCGCGTACGGGCCACGTGTATGACGTATCGGCGCACATGGTGTGGATCGGTGAGCGCACCCGCCAGCTGGACGGCGCGCACATCGAGTTCGCCTCGAAGATCCGCAACCCGATCGGCATCAAGCTGGGCCCGACGACGACGGCCGAGGACGCGCTGCAGTACATCGAGCGCCTCGACCCGGACCGCGAGCCGGGCCGGCTGACCTTCATCGTCCGCATGGGCGCCGACAAGGTCCGCGACAAGCTCCCTGAGCTGGTCGAGAAGGTCACCGCCTCCGGCGCGACCGTGGCCTGGGTGACCGACCCGATGCACGGCAACACCTTCGAGGCGGCCTCCGGCCACAAGACCCGCCGCTTCGACGATGTGCTCGACGAGGTCAAGGGCTTCTTCGAGGTCCACAAGGAGCTCGGCACCCACCCGGGCGGCATCCATGTGGAGCTGACCGGCGACGACGTCACCGAGTGCGTGGGCGGCGGCGACGAGATCTTCGTCGACGATCTGCACCAGCGCTACGAGACGGCCTGCGACCCGCGGCTGAACCGCAGCCAGTCGCTGGACCTGGCGTTCCTCGTCGCCGAGATGTACAGGGACCAGTAGATGTACAGGGACCAGTAGTAGGGCCGGTAGCAGGCCATCAGTAGCAGGGCCGGGTAGTAGGCCAGTAGCAGGGACGCCTGTTACGGCAACGTCGAGTGGGGCGCGGATCACATACGATCCGCGCCCCACAGCACTTTTGCGGCTCCTGAGAGCCGGGTAAGGTTAGGTTAGCCTCACCGACTAGTCGGGGACGGCACCACTTCGATCCCGGCGGGAGGTGAGCCGCGTGTACGTCTGCAGTTGCTTCGGGATCACCGAGCAGCAGGTGAAGAAGCACGTGGAGGGCGGCGCCTGCACCCCCCGGCAGATCGCGTCGGCCTGCAAGGCGGGCACCGACTGCGGCTCGTGCGTACGCCGTATCCAGGCGCTGCTGGGCAGGGGTGCGTGCCCACGCCGTGATCCGGCCGATCAGGGTCGGCCGGTGCTGTCCGAACCGGTGCTGTCCGGACTGGATGAGCTGGAGCAGCTGGAAGAGGCGGCCTAGCCCGGCCTAGCCCAGCCTAGTTCGGCCTAGCTCTCCGGCTGCTCGATCAGCTGCGCGATGTAGAGCGCCTCGCCGAGCTTGTCGATCAGCTCCAGCTGGGTGTCGAGGTAGTCGATGTGGTGCTCCTCGTCCTCCAGGATCGATTCGAAGATGTTCGCCGACGTGATGTCGCCCTTGCTGCGCATCACCTCGATGCCGCGCCTGAGGCGGTCGATCGCCTCCACCTCGATCTGCCGGTCGGCCTGGAACATCTCGGTGACCGTCTGCCCCACGCGGACGTGGAAGAGGCGCTGGTAGTTCGGCAGCCCCTCCAGGAACAGGATTCGGTCGGTGAGCACCTCGGCGTGCTTCATCTCGTCGAACGACTCGTGCCGGGTGTACTTCGCGAGCTTGGTCCAGCCGAAGTTCTCCTGCATCTTCGCGTGCAGGAAGTACTGATTGATCGCGGTCAGCTCACCGGTGAGCTGCTCGTTGAGGAATTCGATGACTTCGGGGTCGCCCTGCATCGCAGAGGCTCCTTCCAAGCGGGGGGACTGGCGGGATGCGCCGCATGATTCCATCGGCACTGAAGATCGTCCAGTAAGTGCATGCTTAGTAAGTAAGTACAGCCTTAGGGCGAGTTGTCCCTGGTCGGCCGGGGTCGGTCAGGTGCATCGCCCGGGGTCTGTCAGGATGGAGTCATGGGTCAGCCGGTGGAACGCGAGTCTGGAGTTCGCGCATCTGAGGATCGCGTCACCTTGGGGATCGCGTGACAGGGAACGCGGCACAGTCACAGCTTCCGCCGGGACAGCGACTCCAGCGCGGCTGGCCGGTCACGCACTACGGGCCCGTGCCGAAGTTCCGCCCCGAGCGCTGGGAGTTCCGCGTCTTCGGCCACACCGCCGACGGCGAGAAGCACTGCTGGACCCACGAGGAGTTCACGGCCCTGCCGTACGCCACTGTCGTGGCCGATCTGCACTGCGTGACGAAGTTCAGCATGATCGGCGCCGAATGGGGCGGCATTCCGACCCGTACGATCCTGGACCTCGCGCCGCCCGCGCCCGACGTCACCCATGTGATGGTGTGGGCCGAGTACGGGTTCAGCTCGAACCTCCGCCTCGCGGACTTCGCCTCCGACCGCGCGATCTTCGCCACCCACAAGGACGGCGAACTCCTCACCGCCGAGCACGGCTACCCGCTGCGGCTGATCGTCCCCCACCTGTACGCGTGGAAGGGCCCCAAATGGGTCCGCGGCGTCGAGTACATGACCGCCGACCGGCGCGGCTTCTGGGAGGAGCGCGGGTACCACAACCTCGGCGACCCGTGGAAGGAACAGCGGTACTCGTACCAGGAGGAGCCCGGAGACGGCCCCGAGCTCTGAGCGTCTGTGTCATGTCCCCGGCCGGGCGCCCGGAGCCGGTTTCCGGTAAGGGCCGGACCGCCGGATGGGCGGTCGGCTACGGGGCGCATTCCGGAAAGGCGCGCGCTCTCCGTCAGCATGGCGCTACGCTTGGTCCCTCGCCTGGCGGGCGGACCCGCGCGGGCGATGAACCACGCGGCTCGGAGTATTCCGCTTGGGACTGTCGGGGGATAGCGGTCGGGGGACGACGGTGGGGCTGTTCGGTGAGCGCCAGACCTTCATGGGAAGGCTGGGGTCCGCGGATCGCGCCACCCTGGCCGACATCGGAACCGGGCACGAGTACCCGCCCCAGCACACGATCCTGAGCGAGGGCGATCGCACCACGTTCGCGGTGGTCATCCTCCAGGGCTGGTGCACGGTCTGGTCGACCACCGAACGGGGCGGACGGCTGATCCTGGGGCTGCGGCAGGCCGGCGAAGTGGTGGGGGACATGGCGGCGCTCGACGGCCGCCCGCGCAGTGCGTCGGTGAGCACACTCGGCCCCGTGAAAGGGCTCGTCCTGCCGGGCGACCGCTTCCGCCGCTTCCTCGCCGCACGGCCGCACGCCAACGCGCTGATGGTGAGCCAGCTCACCGAACGGCTGCGCAGCGCCGATCACGAGCGCCGGGCCCTGGCCTCCATGACCGTGCTGCAACGGCTCTCGGAGCGGCTGGTCGAACTCGCCGACCGGACCGGCCGGCAGGAAGGACGGACGGTGACCATCCGGCTGCCCCTGGCCCAGCACGAACTGGCGGCCTCCGTGGGATCCACCCGGGAGGCCGTGGCCAAGGCGCTGCGGCTGCTGCGGGAACAGGGGCTGGTCCGCACCGGCCCCGGCACCCTCGCCGTGGCCGATCTCGAACCACTCCGCCTGCTCGCGAGCGGCGGGAACCCGGAGCCGGACATCTGACGGACACACCTGGCAGGAACGGACACACCGGCAGGAACGGACGTACCCGGCGGGACACGGATGTCCCCCGCTGTGTAAACGCCTACAGCGGCTGTTCCCCGGCGCCGGAAGCATGGGACGCGTCCCCGGTCGGCGGGACGACAGGGGAGGAGAGGGCAATGGAGACAGAGGCCGAGTACGGATTCATCGTCAACCTGGACGCTCAGGGATCGGGCCTGCTGACCGACTCCGAGAAACCGGACATGCGGCGCAGGCTCTACGAGGTGTCCGGCAAGGCCTTCGAACAGGCGGACATCCGGGCGCCGCGTTTGTACCAGGAGGACCGCGGGGACGGCATCCTCTGCATTCTGCGGGCCACCGTCCCGCCCAGGCGTGTGGTCGGCGAGTGGCTCGAATACCTGCACCAGAACCTGCGCGAGAGCAACCGCGGACTGAAGACCCCGCTCAGACTGCGGGTGGGCATGCACATCGGCCCGGTCACCGCCGACCCCCACGGACGCTCCGGCCGCGCCGTCGACCTGGCCTGCCGGCTGGGCGACTGCGCCACGACCAAGGCCGTGCTGGCCGCGGCACCGGGGTCCCCGCTGGTCGCGGCGGTTTCCGCGACGGTGTACGAGGACGTGGTGCAGGCCGGGGGCCGCTGGGTGGAACCCGGGCACTACCGAGCCTTCGACGTGGAGCTGAAGGAGGGGCGGCGGACCGCCTGGTTCCTGGTGCCCGGCCTGCCGGAACCCCCGCTGCCGGACCACTCCACCGCCTCCCCGACGCCCGGCACCCCTTCCGACGCACCCGGCACGGCGGTGCGGCAGGGGGAGCGGGAGGAGCGGGAGGAGACGGCTCGGCGCACCGTGGTCAACCACAACTACGGCAGCGGGGAGTTCTACTCCAACGAGCACGTCGGCACCATCAACATCAACAAGTACGCGTCGCCCGCGGACGGTGAACGGTGAACGCGCAGAACCCGCCGCCGAGCCCGTCGCCGCCGCAGCAGCAGGACAACGCGCAGCCCCAGAACCCCCAGCAGGAACCCCAGCACGGCCCCGACGCCGCCGGCGGTCCGGACCGGGCCGACCTGATCGGCGGCCCTGCCGCCGACCCGCTGGCCGGGGAGGGACTGCCGGGAGCCGGCGCGGCGGCGTCCAGGATCTACCGGTCGGCCACCCCCACCTTCACCGCGCAGGACTCCAGCACTTTCATCGGCTCCGGCAGCGTCGGCACCATCAACGTGTTCGACCGGCAGCAGGTGCGCCTGCTCGCCGGGCCGCTGCCCGAGGGCGAACTGCGCACCCTGCGCCGGGTCTTCCAGGAGCCGGAAGGCTACGGAGAGTTCAAGGACGAGCTCCGGTCCGGGCGGCTGCTCGTGCTGTGCGGACAGCCCGGGACCGGCCGGATGTACACGGCCCTGTCCCTGCTGGACGACCTGGCCCGGGGCCGGGTCTCCCGGCTCGACCCCGGCTCCGAACCCGACCGGCTGGATCCCGGCCAGTTCGCCGAGGGCCACGGCTACGCCCTGGAACCCGCCTCGGTGGGGCTGCCGGACGAGACCGGGCTCGACCGGCTCGGCGCCCTGCTGGCCGAGCGGCAGGCGTACGCGGTTCTGCTGGCCACTCCCGAACCCGGCGACGTACGGGTGCGGGCCAGCCGCTACTACCGTCCCCACGCCCCGGCGGTCGCCGCCGCCGTACTGGAGGGGCACCTCGCGGACGAACTGGCCGACGATCCCCCCGCCCTGCTGGACGAGGCGCGCGCCCTGGCGGCCGGTGCGGACGTGGTCGAGGCGCTGGGTCTTGACGAGCTGCGCCCGGCGGAGGCGGCCCGGTTCGCCGCACGGGTGGCCGAGCGGGTGCGGGGCACCCTCACCCACGACGAACTGCTGGCCGAGTGCCGGGGCTTCGCCGAGGCGCAGGCCGCGGAGTGGTTCGCGGCCGGCGCGCGGTCCGAGACGCCGGAGACACCTCAGGGGCTGCGGGACGCGGCGTACCGGATCGCGGTCTCGGCGCTCGGCGGGGCCTCGCTCAGCGCCGTCGCCGAAGCGGCCGAGGTGCTCGCCTGGGAGCTCGCGGTCACCGTCGACCCGGAGGCCACCCCGGGCCGGCCACTGTTCGGCGACGGCGTCGACGCGCGGCTGGTCTCCGCCCGCGCCGTCGCGGAGCCGGGCGTCGAGCAGGTCGGCGACGAGGACGTACCGGTGCGCACCGTACGGTTCCGCGGCGAGGGGCTCGCCCCCGCGGTACTGGGGCACCTGTGGGAGCACCGGCACAATGTGCGCGGCCCCGTCCTGCGGTGGCTGGCCGGGCTGTGCGAGGACTCCCGCCCCCAGGTCTGGGTCCGGGCCGCCGTGGCCGCCGGACAGCTGTGCCGGCTCGACTGCTCGCACACGGTGCAGGAACTGGTCCAGCCCCTGGGCCAGGCCGACCAGGCGCGCCGCCGGCTCTTCGCCGCCACTGTGCTCGACGTGGCCGCCACCTCCCCGGAGGTGGGCACGGCGATCCGCGCGCTGGTCGCCCACTGGGCACGCGAGGGAGGCGAGAACACGCGGTGGACCGCCGCGGCGGTGCTCGGCCGGGGGCGGGCCACCGCCACGGCCCGTCAGACGCTGGACCTGCTGGGCGGGATCGGCGTCTGGGAGGAGGGAAAGCTGCGGGCGCCCGCCGCGGTCCAGGTCGCGCACTGCGCGGGGGCGAGCTGTGACGCGGCGGTGTTCCGGCGGATCCGCGCCTGGCTGTCCGACGAGCGGCGGCCCCAGCAGGACCTCGGCCTGCAGAGCGCGGTCTTCCTCGCCGCCGTCTCCGTGGCCGACCTGTGGAACTCCCACCCCGACCTGGAGGGCCACGGCGGATGGCCGCTCATGCTGGCCCTCGCCGCCGTACGGCCCGACTGCGCCGCGGAACTGGCCGGACTGCTCTGGACGGCGCTCCAGACCGGCCGGTCCTACGAGGCGGCGCTGGACACGTTGTCGGACTGGCTGCGCGGCTCGGCCGAGCAGCCGTGGGCAGAGCCGCTGGCTCAGTTCCTGCCGCTGCTCGTGCACACACCGGACGACCGGCACCGGCTGCTGACACTGATCAAAGAACTCTCGGAAGACCCAGACAATCCACTGGACGACACGCAGGTCCGCCGCATGTGGGAGGCGGTCCGGGGAGCGAGTACGCAATGACGCACAACGCATGGGGCCAGCCGTGGCCGCCTCAGCAGAACCAGGAGTTCGTCCTCCCGTACGACCTCCGGGGGCCCTTCTTCAGGGAGTTCACCCCTCAGGGGCCGTACCGGCACAAGCACAGCCAGGTGGCCTCCGTGCTCTACTACCGCAACGGCGGCCACAGCGTCGTGACGGTCCGCGGCGCCCAGCACCACAACAAGCCGCTGATGGGCAAGCCCACTTCGGTGTGCTGGATCGCGCGCGGACAGCATCAGGCCTCGTTCCAGCTGGAGTTGCCCACCCTCGGTGACCGGGCGCAGTTCAAGGCGGGCGCCGACGTCAACTGGGAGGTACAGGACTTCCATCTGGCCGCCGAGAAGCGGGTGGTGGACGTGGAGCGGATGCTCCGCCCGCCGCTTCAGGCCCGGCTGCGCGGGATCAGCAGACAGTACAACCTGGACGCGGCCCAGCAGGTGGACGAGTCGATCCAGACCGAGCTGGCGAGCGGCCGCTGGAGCGACTTCGGCGCCGATCTCGGCCTGACCACCCAGGTGTTCATCCGCATCGACCTCGGCCAGGCCGCCGCCGACTACCAGGCCCAGATGGTGGCGGTGGAGAAGGGCAGCGCGATCCAGGGGGCCATGGACGAGGCCCACCAGCGCCGGGTCGAGGCGAACAAGGCGTACGCCCTCGAACTGATCAACGCGGGCGAGGCCGACCAGTACGCCCACGTCCTGGCCCAGGACCCCGGCCGTGCGCAGGAGATCCTCGGCGAACTCCAGCAGCAGGCCAGGCAGCAGCGGCACGCCGCGCTGGACTACCTGACCAACCTGATCAACCAGGGCGTGGTCCAGCGCCACCAGATCGACGAGCAGGTGCAGGCGCTCATCGACTACAGCCGTACGGTCGCCGGCGGCGTCTTCCAGCAGGGGCTGCCGCCCGCCCCGACGTCGTTGCCGCAGCCGCCGACGCCACCGGCTTCGTTGGCGCCGCCCGTACCGCCGGTTCCGCCCGCTCCGCCCGCCGTCGCGCCGGCAGCCTCCCGTGATCCGGAGGACGAGGCACCGGAACCGGACGCGGTGCGCAACGACAGCGCGGGGCCGCGGTGACTCTCCCGGCGACCCGGCCCGAACCGGACGCCGCCGCCCGCTATGTCGCCGAGCGGCTCCTGCTGACCGTACGCGAGGACCTGGGCAGGGCGGACGTGAAGGCGTCCGTGCTGCTCTCGGGCGCCCTGGCGGTGCCCGCGCTGGTGCTCGGCGGTGGCGGCGGCGTGGCCTCCGGTGTGTCCGGCGGCGCCCTGGTGCTGCTGGTGACCGGGGGCCTGTGCTGGGCGGCCGGTGCGCTGGTGCTCCTCCTCGGCGTCATCCTGCCCCGCACCGGGACCGTACGGGCGGCGCCCGGACCCACCTTCTACGTCGACGCCCTCGACGCCGCGGACCCCGACGCACTCCTGACCTGCGTCACCGAGGCCGGCCAGGACCAGGTGCGGTGGCTGCTCACGCAGTTCCAGGACGTCAGCGTGATCCTGGCGGCGAAGTACCGCTGGCTGCGGTGTTCGATGGCGTTGCTGGGACTGGCGGTGGTGCTGGCGGCGTATCCGCTGGCGACGGGCGGGTGAGCGGGGCGGTGACGAGCGGCTGACTGGGACCGCGGCGGACGGTTGGCCGGGACGGCGGCGGGTGGGGCTGACCGGGGCGGCGGTGGGCGTCGGCTTCGGTCCCCGGTTTCGGTCTCCGGTCCGCCTGGTTCACGTCCGCTTCGCTCGCGTCCGTCCGCAACGCCCTGCGCGTTCAGCCGTCCTCTTCTTCAGCCGTCCCTGAGCTTCTTCAGGCGCTCCACGTCCGCCGCGTGCCCCTCCTTGCGGCCCGGGGTCTCGATGATCAGGGGTACGCCCTCGGTGGCGGGGTGGGTCATCAGCGCCCGGAACGGGTCCTCGCCGATGTGCCCGGCGCCGATGTTCTCGTGGCGGTCCTTGTGGGCGCCGGCCACGTCCTTGGAGTCGTTGGCGTGGATCAGCTTCAGGCGGCCCTCGCCGACGGTGTCCACCAGCAGGTCGAGGGTCTGGTGCATACCGTTGGGGCCGGTGAGGTCGTGGCCGGCCGCGAAGATGTGGCAGGTGTCGAGGCAGACGCCCAGCTTCGGGTGCGCGTCGAGCGCCTCGAAGTACGGTCCGAAGTCCCAGGTGCGGGAGCAGAGCGAGGCGCCCTGGCCGGCGGTCGACTCCAGCAGCAGGTACGGGTCGTCGTCATGGGTCAGCTCGTCGAGCAACGGCAGCATGTACTCCCGCACCTGCTTCAGCGCCACCGACCTGTCACGGCCGCCGGTCGCGCTTCCGGTGTGCACGACGACGCCGAGCGCGCCGATCTCGCGTCCCCTGCGCAGCGAGTGCCGCAGCGACTCCACGGACTTCTCGACCGTGGCCTCCGTGTGCGAGCCGAAGTTGATCAGGTACGGGGCGTGTACGTACGCCGGGATCTTCTCGGCGGCACACGTCTCGCGGAACTCCTCGTCCTGCCTCGGGTTCCCCGGGGGTGTCGCCCATCCGCGCGGGTTCGCGACAAAGACCTGTACGGTCTCGGCCTTGAGATCGTGCGCATAGCTCAGTCCGACGGAGTGAAGACCACCGGCCACGGGGACGTGGCTGCCGACGGGGTTGCGGGCGGGGCCGGGGAGAGGCCGGGACTGCTGAGTACTCACGCCCCCAGGGTGCCATGTGGGAGTTCCTCGCCCTCGCCGCCCCTACGCGTCCCATCCTCCAGGGGCTTCGCCCCTTCGGCCCCGCTTGGGGGCTGCTGCCTCCAGGCTTCCGCTGGGGGGTGTGGGGTGGGTGGGCAGTGAGTGGGTGGGGGAGTTGGGGTGGGTGGGAGTGTCTGCAGTGGGTGGGGTACTTCGGGTGGGTGCGTGGGTGCGTGGGTGCGTGGGTGCGTGGGTGGGTGGGTGTTTGGTCTGGGGTGGGTGGTGTGGGTTGTGGGGTGTCTGCGGGTTGTGTGTGGCTGGTCGCGCCCACGCGGCGGAGCCGCATATCGATACAGCCCCGTGCCCCTGATGGAGCGCGGCTGCAGCCTGGACCGGTACCCACCAGCCCGCACCGGTCTCTCCGGTCCCGCGCCAAGCCTTTGCAGCCCGGCCAGGTACTACAGCCTGTCCGGCGTTTGAGGACGAGGCCGAAGGCCACCCGCCCGCACGGTCCCACCCACCCGGGGGTCTGGGGGCGCAGCCCCCAGCGGGGTCCGGGGCGGAGCCCCGGGGATGGGACGGGTAGGGGCGGCGGGGGCGAGAGACTCCCGGGCGAGCGAGCTGACGTGGACGTGCTCGGACAAAACCGCTTGGGTCAGCGGATCTCGATCGTGATGGTCGACCCCTTGGGCGCTTCGTCGCCGCCCTCCACCGACTGGCTCCTGACGGTGTCGCCGAAGAGGCCGAGGATCCCCCGGTCCTCGTCGACCTCGAAGCCCGCGGCCTGGAGCTTCTGCTTGGCGTCGTCGACGCTGTCACCGACGACATCGGGGACCTCGACCATTTCGGGACCCTTGGAGATGGTCAGGGTCACCGTGTCGCCCTCGCCGACCTCCTTGCCCGGGGCCGGCGACTGCTCGGCGACCAGGCCCTTGTCGAACTCCGAGTTGACCTGCTCCTCGGCGATCCGGACCTCCAGGCCCGCGTCCCCGAGCTCCTGGGTGGCGTCCTCGACGGAGTCGCCCGTGACCTCCGGGACCTCCACCGGGCTCCCCTTGCTGACGACGAGCGCGACGGCCGAGCCCGACTTGCGCTCGGTGCCGGCCCCCGGACTCGTGCTGATCACATAGCCGTTGAGGACGTCCTCGCTGAACTCCCGGGTGACCAGGCCCGGTTCGAGCCCCTCGCTCTTCAGCCGCTCCTGCGCCTTGTTCAGCCGGAACCCCTCCAGATCGGGCACCTTGACGACCTCCGGGCCCTTGGAGACGGTCAGGGTCACCGTGTCGTTGTCCCGGATCTGCGCCCCCGGCGCCGGATCGCTGCTGATCACCTTGCCGCGCTTGACGGTGTCACTGAACGCCTGCTTGATCTCCACGCCGAGCCCCGCGCCGGAGAGCTGCCGCTCCGCGTCCGCCTGGGTCTTGTCCAGCACCGCCGGCACCTGCGTGAACTGGCCCGAGTTGATGTACCAGACACCCGCACCGACCCCCAGCACCAGCAGTACGGCGGCGACGACGGCGAGTATCCCGCGCCGGGGCGCCACGGCCCGACCGCGCGGCCTGGTCCGCCCGGGAGGCAGCGGCGGTCCGGACTCGAACCGGCTCGTCCGGTCGAGCCGCTGGTCGTCGGCGGGCGCCCGGCGGGGCACGGACAGCGAGCGCGGAAGCACACTCGTCCGGTCCGCGGAGATGTCACGCTGCTCGTGCTCCCCGGCGAGCGCCTGCGGCGGCACGGCGTCCAGCTGGGCGGTGCTCAGCCCCGACCGGGCCTGACGCACCTGCGCGAGCAGCGCCACCGCGTCGTACGGGCGCAGCTCGGGGTTGCGGGCCGTCGCCGAGGCGACCAGCTCGTCCAGCTCGTACGGCAGCCCCGGCACCGCGGCCGACGGCGGTGGCACGTCCGCGTGCAGCGCCTGGTAGAGCACCCGGGCAGGGGAGTCCCCGGCGTGCGGCTTGCCGCCGGTGAGCATCTCGTAGAGGACGACACCGCACGCGTACACGTCGACACGGGTGTCCGTCGTGCCGTTCTCCAGCTGCTCAGGGGCGAGGTAGGAGACCGTGCCGAGGACGCTGCCCGTGGTGTTCGTGACGGTGTCCACGGCCCGTACGAGGCCGAAGTCGGCGACTTTGACCCGGCCGTCGTCCCCTATCAGGACGTTCTCAGGCTTCATGTCCCGGTGCACGAACCCGGCCCGGTGCGCGGCCCCGAGCGCGGCGAGCACCGGCTCCAGGATGTCGAGGGCGGCCCGCGGCTGCAGGGCCCCGCGCTCGCGCAGCACGTCGCGCAGGGTGCACCCGGCGACGTACTCCATCGCCAGATACACGTACGCCCCGTCGGTTCCCTGGTCGAAGACCTGCACCACGTTCGGGTGGGCGAGGCGGGCCACCGACTTGGCCTCGCGGATGAACCGCTCGACGAACGTGCCGTCGGCGGCCAGCGTCGGATGCATCACCTTCAGCGCGAGCACGCGGTCGAGGCGGGTGTCCACGGCCCGGTAGACCGTGGCCATCCCGCCGACCGCGATCCGCGCGTCGATGCGGTAGCGGCCGTCGAGCACCTGGCCGACAAGCGGGTCGTGAAGGGTCGTGTCCACGCAGGCGAGTGTACGAGCCGCCACTGTCAGCGCCGCCGGTTCCGTGGCAGGCGGGACGGAATGCAGCAGAGCTGTGACCGAGATCATGGGGCTCCGTGACCGTCGGGCGCGCAGCTCTGACCATTCGGAATGCGGAGCCCCGACCACTGAGGTCCGGACTCAGAACGCCGGCCGCTCCGGGTCCAGCCGCGCCACCCCGTCCGTCGGCGACGACGCCTGAGCGAAATGCCGCCGTGGCATGCGGCCCGCGCGGTACGCAAGCCGGCCCGCCTCGACCGCGTGCCGCATGCCCTCGGCCATGAGCACCGGCTCCTGGGCCCGGGTCACGGCGGAGGCGAGCATCACCCCGGCACACCCCAGCTCCATCGCGAGCGCGGCGTCGGACGCCGTACCGGCCCCCGCGTCCAGGATCACGGGCACGCGCGCGTGCTCCACGATCAGCTGGAAGTTGTGCGGGTTGCGGATGCCGAGCCCGGAGCCGATGGGCGAGCCCAGCGGCATGATCGCGGCACAGCCCACGTCCTGGAGCTTCCGGGCCAGAACGGGATCGTCATTGGTGTACGGCAGTACGGTGAAGCCGTCGTCGACGAGGGTCTCGGCGGCGTCGAGGAGTTCGATCGGGTCGGGCAGCAGGGTGCGCTCGTCGGCGATGACCTCCAGCTTGACCAGACCGGTGCCGAGGGCCTCACGCGCGAGACGGGCGGTCAGCACAGCCTCGCCCGCGGTGAAACAGCCCGCCGTGTTGGGCAGGACGCGGATGCCGAGCCGGTTCAGCACGGACAGGACCGAACCGTGCGCCTCGGGGTCCACGCGGCGCATCGCGACGGTCGTCAGCTCCGTGCCGGAGGCCACCAGCGCGCGCTCCAGGACGTCGAGGCTGGGCGCACCGCCCGTACCCATGATCAGGCGGGACGCGTAGGTCGTACCGCCGAGGACGAAGGGGTCGTCGGCCATGAGGTCAGCCTCCTTGGACAGCGGTGAGGACTTCGACGCGGTCCCCCTCGGAGAGGGGAGTGGACGACCACTGCGCGCGCGGGACGACGGTTTCGTTGAGGGCGGCGGCGACGCCGGAGGGTGCCGCGGTCAGGGCCCGTACGAGCGTGTCGAGAGCGGTGTCCGGGGCGACCTGCCGGGGTTCTCCGTTGAGGAAGACGTTCATGCGGGCTGCTCCGTGAGTGCGCCGGTGCTGAAGCGCCTGGGGGTGAAGGCGCGGGCCTCCTCCGGGAGTTCCCCGGTGGTGAGGACATGGGCCATGGCGTCGCCGGTGACCGGGGTGAGGAGCACTCCGTTGCGGTAGTGGCCGGTGGCCAGGAGGAGCCCGTCGAGTTCGGTGGGGCCGAGGAGGGGCGCGTTGTCGGGGGAGCCGGGGCGCAGTCCCGCGCGGGTCTCGGTGAGCGGGAGTTCGGTGATCCCGGGGACCAGTTCGTGGGCGTCGCGCAGCAGTTCGTACACCCCGCCCGCGGTCACCGTCGTGTCCCAGCCGAGCTCCTCGCTGGTCGCGCCGACGACGAGTTCGCCGTTCTCGCGTGGCACCAGATAGACGTGGCTGCCGCGGACGACGGCGCGTACGGTCCGGTTCAGGAAGGGCGCGTACCGCCGCGGCACGGTCAGCCGCAGCACCTGGCCCTTCACCGGCCGTACGGGCGGCAGGATGTCGTCGGGAACCCCGGCCAGCCGTCCGCTGAGGCTGCCCGCGGCGAGGACGACCTGCCCGGCGGCGAGCTCGGTGCCGTCGGCGGTCCTGACCCCCACGGCCCGCTCGCGCCCCACTGACAGCCTCTCGGCCCACACCCGGTGGAAGATGACCCCCGCGCGCTCGCAGGCCGCGACAAGGGCCTTGGCGAGCCTTCTCGGGTCCACCTGGTGATCGCCGTCGACCCGCAGACCGCCGCGCACGCCCGGCGCGAGCATCGGCTCCAGGCGGCGGCAGTCGCGCCCGCTGAGCCACTCCGACTCCAGGCCCGACCGGTGCTGCAGGGCGTGCAGCTCGCGCAGATGGGCGCGGTCGTCGGCGTCGAGCGCGACGGCGAGCGTGCCGCACCGGCGGTAGCCGAGGTCCAGGCCCGTCGCCTCGGTGAGCTCGGCGGCGAACCCGGGGTAGCGGCGGGCCGACTCCAGGTTGAGGCCCAGCAGGGTCTGCTCGCCGTAGTGCAGCTCGGTGACGGCGGCGAGCATCCCGGCCGCCACCCGCGCGGCCCCGCCGCCCGGCTCAGGGTCCACGACAGCCGTGGCGAACCCGCGCTGAGCGGCCCGCCAGGCGGTCACGAGCCCGATGATGCCGCCCCCGATGACCAGGACATCCGAGACGTCTGCTGTATCCGATGTACGCGACATGGGCGTCCAGCCCCTCCCTTCGCCGGCATGACCCGGATCAGGTTCGTACGGTCGGAGGCCGTCAGCCTCCCTCTCAGCCCGGTGCGTCCGGGCTCCCGCGAGTGCTCTACGGTGACCACCCTAGCCCGCTGCCGTATGTCCAGGTAAGGGAGCCCGTGCCCGTGCCCCGCTCGCTCGACGGCCTCGTCCTCGCCCCGGTTGCCGACCAGGCTCCAGGTCAGGTGGGGACCCGCACCCGTTTCACCTACCACGAGAAGGACGGCGCGATCTGGGCCGAGTACGCGGGCGGCGATGTCGTACGCGGCCACCTCGTCGGTACGCGTGAGGGTGACCGTCTGGACTTCCGGTACGTGCAGCTCAAGCACGACGGGACGACGTCCTCCGGGCACTGCGTGTCCCGTGTGGTCGAGCTCGCCGACGGGCGCGTACACCTGGAGGAGACCTGGGAGTGGGAGTCGCAGCCGGGCAGTGGGACGAGCGTTGTGGAACAGGTCACTGAACGCGCCCACTGACTGATGACTGACTATTCGTCAGTTGTCTATGGTGATCGAGTGAGCGAGCAGACGCGGGAACGGGGCAGGCCGAAGCCGGGGCGCGTGGTCGTCGTGGGCGCGGGCATGGCGGGCGTGCAGACAGCGGTCGCGCTTCGGGAACAGGGTTTCACCGGGAGCGTGACCCTGATCGGCGCGGAGCCGCACCAGCCGTACGACCGGCCGCCGCTGTCCAAGGCCGTTCTGCTCGGCAAGGCCGAGGGCTCCGCCTTCGACGTCGACTTCGAGGCGCTCGGCATCGAACTCCGGCTGGGCCGCGAGGTGTCGGGCGTACGCCCCGGGGACCACGAACTCGACACGGTGGCCGGGCCCGTCCCGTACGACGTCCTGGTCGTCGCGACCGGCGCGGAGCCCGTTCGGCTGCCGGGTGTGGAGGGCGTGCCCGGGGTGCATCTGCTGCGCACGCTGGACGACGCCGAGCGGCTGCGGCCCGTGCTCGCCCAGCAGCACGACATCGTGGTCGTGGGCGCGGGCTGGATCGGCGCGGAGTTCGCCACGGCCGCGCGCGAGGCGGGCTGCGCGGTGACGGTCGTCGAGGCGGCCGACCGGCCGCTCGCGGGGGCTCTTCCGGCGGAGGTGGCCGCGCCGATGACCGCCTGGTACGCGGACAGCGGGGCCGTTCTGCGCACCCACGCGCGCGTGGAGCGTGTCGAGCCCGGCACGGTGGTCCTGGACGACGGCTCGCGGGTGACCGCCGGGGCGGTGGTCGTGGGCATCGGCGCCCGTCCGGCCACGGCGTGGCTGAAGGGCTCGGGGGTGGAGCTCGGCGCGTACGGGGAGGTGGTGGCCGACGATCATCTGCGTACCTCCGCGCCGGATGTGTACGCGGTGGGCGACTGCGCCTCCTTCCCCTCGGGGCGGTACGGCGAACGCCTCCTCGTCCACCACTGGGACAACGCCCTCCAGGGGCCCCGTACGGTCGCCGCCGACATCCTCGGCGAGGCGCCGGCGGTGTACGACCCCGTCCCGTACTTCTGGTCCGAACAATTCGGCCGCTTCGTCCAGTACGCCGGTCACCATCCCGCCGCCGACACCACCGTCTGGCGCGGTGACCCGTCCGGTGCCGCCTGGACCGTCTGCTGGCTGCGTGAGGGCCGCCTCGTCGCCCTCCTCGCCGTCGGCCGCCCCCGGGATCTCGCCCAGGGGCGCCGGCTGATCGAGTCGGGCGCGCTGATGAATTCCGAGGTGCTGTCGGACCCGTCGAAGCCGCTGAAGACGGCTACGGCGTAGGGCTGGGGCGAGTTTGTTTCGCCCTCGCCGCCCCTACGCGTCCCATCCTCCAGGGGCTTCGCCCCTTCGGCCCCGCTTGGGGGCTGCTGCCTCCAGGCTTCCGCTGGGGGGTGTGGGGTGGGTGGGCAGTGAGTGGGTGGGGTACTTCGGGTGGGTGCGTGGGTGCGTGGGTGCGTGGGTGCGTGGGTGCGTGGGTGCGTGGGTGCGTGGGTGTTTGGGTGTTTGGGTGTTTGGTCTGGGGTGGGTGGTGTGGGTTGTGGGGTGTCTGCGGGTTGTGTGTGGCTGGTCGCGCCCATGCGGCGGAGCCGCATATCGATACAGCCCCGTGCCCCTGACGGGGCGCGGCTGCAGCCCCGGCCAGTCCAGGCCAGGGCCCATCAGCCTGTGCCACACCTCACCAGCCCCGCACCAAGCTCCTCCGGCTCCGTGTCAGGCTCCTCGGACTCCGCGCCAAACTCCTCCGCCTCTGCCCCACACCACACCCGCCTCCGCGCCGAGCCCCCCGCCTTCGCGCCAGCTTCTCCGGTCCGCGTCAGCTTCTCGGTCCCGCGCCCCACTCACAGTCCTGCGCCGAGCCCCTCTGCCTCTGCGCCAAGTGCCTCCGCCTCCGCGCCGAGCCTTTGCAGCCCAGGCCAGGCACCCCCAGCCTGTCCGGCGTTTGAGGACGAGGCCGTAAGGCCGATTCACCACCCACTTAGCCGCACATTCCCGACTCACCCCAGGCACCCCCAGCCCGTCCGGCGTTTGAGGACGAGGCCGTAAGGCCGATCCACCACCCACCCAGCCGCAGACTCCCAGCCCACCCCAGACGCCCCCAGCCCGTCCGGCGTTTGAGGACGAGGCCGTAAGGCCGATCCCACGGGAACCCCCACTCACCCGCACACAACTCCACCCACCCGAAGGCGGGGGTCTGGGGCGCAGCCCCGGGGGGCCCAAGGGCGTAGCCCGAGGGCATGCTGCTGTCCCCCCGGCCAGGGGCATGGCAGGCTGGTGACGTGACCGAGATTGACGCAAAGATTGATGCTCTCGTCCCCGCGTGGCTGACACTCCCCGACATCGCCGAACGGCTCGACGTCGAGGTGACCCGGGTGCGGCAGCTGGTCAAGGACGGCCAGCTCATCGCCGTACGCCGGGGTGAGAACCGCGCGCTGCACGTTCCCGCCGCCTTCATCGACGAGGACAGGGTGGTCAAGGGCCTGTCCGGCACCCTGACGCTCCTGCGGGACGACGGCTTCACCGACGAAGAGATGCTGGAGTGGCTCTTCACCCCCGACGAGAGCCTGCCCGGCACACCCGCGCAGGCTCTGAGCGAGAATCGCGGCACGGAGGTGAAGCGCCGCGCCCAGGCGCTCGCCGTCTGATCTGAACGAACACACCGTCCGGCGTACGGGCCGCGCCTCCGCGAGGCCCGCGGCCCGTACGCACCGACAGTGAACCGACACCGACACGTAGACACGTACAACAGGACCGACACCGACAACGGGACCGGAAACGGACCGCCGCACGGACCCGCAACGGGGGATCACGTATGCCCAGCGCCACCGCACAGCTCGCCGACGCCCGGGTCTACCTCTGCACGGACGCCCGCAAGCGCCAGGGTGACCTCCCGGAGTTCCTGGACGCGGTGCTCGCGGGCGGTGTCGACATCGTGCAGCTCCGTGACAAGGGCATGGAGGCCGCCGAGGAACTGGAGCACCTCCAGGTCTTCGCCGACGCGTGCCGGCGACACGGCAGGCTCCTCGCGGTCAACGACCGTGCCGATGTCGCCCACGCCATCGGCTCCGACGTCCTGCACCTGGGCCAGGGCGACCTTCCCGTCCCGGCCGCCCGCGCCGTCCTCGGCGACGACGTCCTCATCGGCCGCTCCACGCATGCCGAGACGGAGGCGGCCGCGGCAGCCGTCCAGGAAGGTGTGGACTACTTCTGCACCGGTCCCTGCTGGCCGACCCCCACCAAGCCCGGCCGCCCCGCCCCCGGCCTCGACCTGGTCCGGTACACCGTCGGCCTCGGTACCGACCGCCCCTGGTTCGCCATCGGCGGCATCGACCTGGGCAACCTCGACGAGGTCCTGGAAGCGGGCGCCCGCCGCATCGTCGTCGTACGCGCGATCACGGAGGCGGACGACCCAGGGGCCGCGGCGACGGAGTTCGCGAAGCGGCTGCGCGCGGTGTCCTAGACGGAGGGACGGAGACCCAGCGGTGCCGGAATTGTCCGAGGGATGGACAATAAGGCGACAAAGCAGACATAACGCCTTGCTCTGGTTGGGGGATGGCCCCGACCTGACTAACCTTCCGGTATGGCCCTAGGAACCGCTTCCACCAGGACTGATCGCGCACGCACTGTGCGCGACATGCTTGCCGCCGGTCGGACGACGTGTTCGTTCGAGTTCTGGGCGCCCAAGACCGAGAAGGGCGAACGGAACCTGTGGAACGCCCTCCGCAGGGTCGAGGCGGTCGCTCCGAGCTTCGTCTCCGTGACCTACGGGGCGGGCGGTTCCACGCGCGCGGGCACGGTGAAGGCGACCGAGCAGATCGCCGCCGACACCACCCTCACCCCGGTCGCCCACCTCACCGCGGTCAACCACTCCATCGCCGAGCTGCGCAACATCATCGGCCAGTACGCCGACGCCGGGATCCGCAACATGCTCGCCGTGCGTGGCGACCCGCCCGGCGACCCCATGGGCGACTGGGTGCCGCACCCGAGCGGCCTGACGTACGCGGCCGAACTCGTCCGTCTCATCAAGGAGTCCGGCGACTTCTGCGTGGGCGTCGCGGCCTTCCCCGAGATGCACCCGCGCTCTGGGGACTGGGACGCCGACGTCGCGCACTTCGTCGACAAGTGTCGCGCGGGCGCCGACTACGCGATCACCCAGATGTTCTTCCACCCGGAGTCGTATCTTCGCCTGCGCGACCGTGTCGCGGCTGCCGGCTGCGCGACCCCGGTCATTCCCGAAGTCATGCCCGTCACCAGTGTGAAGATGCTGGAACGGTTGCCAAAGCTCAGCAACGCGTCGTTCCCGCCCGCGCTGAAAGAGCGGATCCTCGCAGCCAAAGACGATCCGGCCGCTGTACGCTCCATTGGCATCGAGTTCGCTACGGAGTTCTGCGCGAGGCTGCTGGACGAGGGAGTCCCCGGACTGCACTTCATCACGCTCAACAACTCGACGGCGACGCTGGAAATCTACGACAATCTTGGTCTGCACCATCCAGAGCAGGCCTAGAGGCCTGAGCCGCGTACGACACAGGGCGGGGCGGCCACGGCCGCAGGGAGAGGGGCGTACATGGGCTGGACGGTCCTCTACATCGCGTTCGGAATCGTCGCGTTGTGGCTGCTCGGTGAGGTGCTGCTGCAGTACAAGGCGCGGCTGCGCTGGCGGCTGCTCGCCTTCGTCGGCTTCCTCGGGGTGGTCCTCGGCGTCCTGATCGCCAACGTGGTGGTGATCGGCCTGGGCGCCGCCGCCTTCGCGGTCGGCCAGACGTACGTCACGCTGTCGTTCCGCAGCGGCTTCGCGGCCGGCTGGGCCGTCGGCAACCGCTCGCGCGAGGACGGCGACGATGGTGGTGGCAGCAAGCGCCGCCGCGGCGGCGGCGACCCGGACCGCCAGGAGCCGGGGCTGGAGGTCTCCGGCCTGGAGGAGAACGCTGCCGGAACGTACCGGCAGCAGGACGATGCCTATGGCCACGAGGACCACGCCGACCACGACGACGACGTGTTCACTCCCGTGCGTCCCGCCGCCTCCGCGGCCGAGACCACCGCCGTCTACTCCCCGGAGCCCCTCCCCGAGGACACCGGCTCGTACGGCGTCTACAACGACGCCGCGTACGCCGCCGCCACCGACCCGTCCTACGCGGCCGCCGCCCAGGCCCAGGCACAGGACCAGAACTTCGGGTACGAGGGCTACTCCGGCTACGACCAGCAGCAGTACGGCTACGACCCCAACCAGCAGCAGTACGCCGCCTACTCCGACCCGTACATCGGCACGCAGACGTACGACGGCGGTGCGTACGACAGCACCGCGTACGGCGACCAGCAGGCGTACGCCCAGCAGGGCTACGGCCAGGACCAGTACGGCACCGGCGCCCCCTACGGCGAGACCCCGCCCGGCGGCGTCTGGGTCCCGCAGCAGCGCACCACCGACGACCCGTACGGCGGCGAATTCCCGCCGGAGCAGCAGTACCCGTACCAGGAGGACGGCAACGGGCAGGGCGGCGGTCAGGGCGGCCAGGGATACGACGAGCAGCAGTACCGCTTCTGAGGGCCGCCGGGCAGCGGTTGGACTGCCGGACCGCCGCCCTGCCGGACCGGCCGAAAGGCCGCCCGGCCCCTCACTGAGACCCGCGGAACTCCGGCCCCTCCACGATCAGCCCCGCCACCAGCGCGCCCGACATGCCCGCGTGGGGCAGTCCCCCGCCCGGATGCGCCCAGCCGCCCACCAGGTACAGCCCCGGGAAGCGGGTCGTGTTGCCCGGGTGCAGGAAGCGGCCGTCGGCCGCGGCGAGCGCCGGCGGGGGCACGGCACCGTCCTCGGCGCCCGTCTCCCGTGCGATGTGGTCCGGTGTGCGCACCTCGCGCCATATCAGGCGGTCCCGCAGGCCCGGCACGGCGGCCTCGGCGGCGCCGACGAGGACGTCGGCGCACCGCTCGGCGTGGTCGCCCATCGACCGGTCGACCTCCGTCGACACCGCCGCGGAGACGGTCACGGACTCGTGCTCGTCGTCCGGGCGCAGCGCGGGATCGTCCGGCCGCAGCACGGTCACCGTGGGCCGCACCTGGAAGTCACTGTTGGTCAGGTAGTCCAGGTAGTCCAGCTCGGCGGTGCGGTCCGGGGTGTGCACGACCGTGCGGTGCGCCGTGCCCGCCTCACGCGCGCCGCGCAGGGCCAGCAGCACGGTGAACCGCGCGGTCCGCGGCGGCTCCGGGGCGGGCCGCACATCGCCGTCGTCCTGGAGCGGACGCCCCGTCAGGCTCCTGAGCCGTACGGGCGTCACGCCCGCCACGACATGGTCCGCCTCGGCCACCGCCCCGTCCGCCAGCTCCACCCCGGCCGCCCGACCGTCCTTCTCGACGATCCCGGTGACCTCGGCATCGAAGACGAACTCGACCCGGCGCGCCAGGCACCGCTCGTACAGCGCCCGCGCCAACTCCCGTATCCCGCCCCGCACATACCAGGTGCCGAATGCGTGCTCCATGTACGGCAGCACGGCCGCGCTCGCCGGAGCCTGCCGGGGATCGAGGCCGTACGCGAGCGCGTGGCTCTCCAGCAGGGCGGTGAGCCGGGGGTCGCGCAGCTCCCAGGCACCGACCTCGGCGAGGGTGCTCGCCCGCCGGGTGCGCAGCAGCCGCTTGTGGGGCACCGCCGGGTACGGCTCACGCTCGCCGAGGGCGCGCCAGTCGGGCCACAGAGGCTCCTCCAGGAGTGGCCGCCGGGTCTTGTCCCAGGCCTCGCGAGCCCGCACCAGGAAGTCGCCCCAGCGGTCGCCGGCACCCGCCCCGAGCGCCTCGTTCAGGGCGCTGACCACGCCCGCGCGCGAGGCGTTCGGCAGCGAAACCTGGGTGCCGTCCGCGAAGACGTGCCGTGCGGCCGGGTCCACCTGGACCAGGTCGACGCACTTCTCCAGCGGCTCCTTGCCGGTCTTGAGGAACAGATCGCGGTAGACGGCGGGCAGCGGCAGCAGCCCGGGGCCGGTGTCGAACGCGAAGCCGTCCCGCTCGAAGCGGCGCACCGCTCCGCCGTACGTCGCTGTGCGCTCGTACACCACCACCCGGTGGCCCGCGACGGCCAGCCGGGCGGCGGCCGCCATCGCGCCCATCCCGGCGCCGATCACCACAATCCGTGCCATCAGTCTCCTAGCAGTGGTTCCTTCGCTGCGTCCCGCAAGGGATCGGTTCGGGCTGGACCGCAGCCTTCGGGTTGGAAGCCTCCCGCCTCCGGCGGGGGAGCGGAGTCACGCCAGGGACTTTATCCGCCCGGCAGCCGCAAGTCGGTCCCGGCCCTGAGGGCCGGGACCAGCTGATGTTCAGCCCAGCGGTTCCCCCACCCGCCCCGCGAGCCGTTTCTCCTCCCGCCGCTCGGCCCTGCGCCGCCAGAACCGCCGGATCCGGGAGACCAGGAAGTAGAGCAGCAACAGTCCGGCGAGCAGCAGGACGCCCGCGATGACCGCCGCGGCCTCCGGGTGGAAGATCGCGAAGGTGACGATTCCGGCCACTGAGAGATCCTCGGCGAGGCTCACGATCACGTTGCTGAACGGCTCCGGCGAGGTGTTGATTGCCATCCGCGTTCCGGCCTTGATCGCATGGCTCACCAGGGCCGTGGAGCCACCGACCGCGCCCGCCGCCAGTTCCGGGAGGGACCCGCTCTGCCCGGCCAGCAGCGCCGCGACCACGGCGCCCGACACCGGCCGGATCACGGTGTGCACCGAGTCCCACACGGAGTCGACGTACGGGATCTTGTCGGCGACCGCCTCGCAGAGGAACAGGACGCCCGCTGTGACCAGGATCTCAGGGCGCTGCAACGCCTCCGGAACCTCGTCGCTCAGGCCGGTGGCACCGAAGACGCCGAGCAGCAGCACCACCGCGTACGCGTTGATGCCGCTGGCCCAGCCGCTGGTGAAGACCAAGGGAAGTATGGACACGGACGCGATCGTAACCACTCGGCAACGGCGCGTCCTGGGTGTGAGTGCGCAGGCCTGAGTACGCGTACCTAGTGGGGGAGTTGAGTACGCGCGCGGATGGGCTCCGAACTGCGCGAACGAGAGAGTGAAGACACGGAAAGGGGCGCGGCTCCGGCACCGCCGACACGGGGCGGCGGAACGGCTCTCGCGCCCTTGGCCGCTCCTTCCGCCGACCCGTTCGGCGGGAGCGAGGCACGGGGGTACCCGGGGGAGCCCGTACGGGGGATGTACGGGGGACACGGGGGGTACGGGGGAGCACGGCGAAGCGCCGGTTCGAGGTGGCCCGCGGGGGACGCGGCCACGACGGACCGGCGCTTTCGTCGTACCGGCCGGCTACCGGTGTCCGCTCACGCGCCCCTGGAGCAGCCGGGACAGCGCCGCGTGGACGTCGTCCAGGGAGCGCTCCGGCTGGAAGGCCTTCCAGTCCAGGGCGGCCACCAGGACCATGCCGACCAGTGCGGACGCCGTCAGCGGGATGTCGATCTCCTCGCTCAGCTCGCCGCCCGCGACGCCCTCGCGCAGGACGCCCTCGACGACCGCGACGGCCTCCTGACGGACCACCATCAGCGTGGACTGCCAGGCCCGGTTGGTGCGCCACAGCTCGGCCACGTACAGCTGGGTGAAGGCGGGGTAGCGGTCGATGAAGACGAGCCCGGCCCGGATCATCGCGTCCAGCGCGTCGACCTTGCTGCCGCCGTCCTTGGCGGTGCGTTCGGCCGCCTCCCGGAGGGAGGCGGTGAGGAGTCCCACTCCGTGCCGCAGCAACTCCTCGAAGAGGACCGACTTGCTCGCGAAGTTGTAGTAGACCGTGCCCTTGGCGACTCCTGCGCGCTCGGCGATCTCGTCCACCGTGGTGGCGGAGAAGCCCTGTTCGGCGATGAGGGTGACGGCCGCTTCGTAGAGCTTCTGGCGGGTGGCCTCGCGGCGGCCGACGCCGCCTCCCGTGGCGGTGCTGCTTTCCATGGCCCAGATTCTCACAGGAACCGCCGCCCGCGCGGTCACAGGCTCAGCTCCGGGTGCAGCCGGTCCAGGGTCCACACCTGCTTGCGGCGGGCCGACAGGGCGGTCAGCGCGAGGGCGCCCGCGGTGAAGGCCGCCAGGACGGCGCACGCCATCCAGACCGGTGTCAGGCCGCCGCCCGTGATGAGCCTCCTGAGGGCCTCGACGACGTAACTCATCGGCAGGAAGGGGTGGATCGCGTTGAAGAAGTCCGGGCTGGTCTGCACGGGATACGTGCCGCCCGCGGACGTCAGCTGGAGCATCAGGAAGGCGAGGACGAGAATCCGGCCGGCCGCACCGAAGCGCGCGTTGAGCCACTGCACGATCGCCGCGAAGCACGCCGTCACCAGGAACAGGAAGCCCACCGTCCCGGCCGCCCGTGCCATCTCCAGGCCGACCGCCCAGTGCAGCACCGCCATGAGGGCGGCGGTCTGCAGCACCCCCAGGGCGGCGACCGGCAGCCAGCCCGCCAGCGCGACCCGCCACGCCGAGGCGCCTGCCGCGAGCGCGCGCCGGTTGAGCGGCGGGATCAGCATGTACGCCACCATCGCGCCCACCCACAGGGACAGCGGGATGAAGTACGGGGCGAAGCCGGTGCCGTAGTTGGGCGCCTTGTGCAGGTCCTGGGTGGCGAGCCGCACCGGGTCGGCCATCACCCGGGTGCGCTGCTCGCGGTCCTGCTCGTCGTAGTCGGGGATCTTCTCGGCGCCGTCGTGCAGCCCGCCCGCGAGCTTCCCGGAGCCGCCGACGAGCTTGTACAGGCCACCGTCGAGGTCGTTCGCGCCCGCCTTCAGGTCGCCCACGCCCGTGTCGAGGTCGGCCGCGCCGGTCTTGGCCGTACCGATGCCCGTGTGCAGCGTCTCCGCGCCCTCGGCGACCTTCGCGGCGCCCTTGTTGAGCGCGTTGACCTTGGTGACGGCGTCTTCGAGGTCCTCGGAGAGGTGGGGTGCCGCCTTGGCGAGGGCTCTGGCCTGCCGCTGAAGGGTCGCCAGGTCCTTGTCGAGGGCCACCATGTCGCCGTCGTAGTCCTGCACCACGGTGTTGACGTCCTCGGCCAGCCGCGCCGCGTCGGCGGCCGCGTCCTTCGCCTTCTCCAGGTCGCCGCAGGCCGGATCGGGCACGGGCTGGTCCTCGCAGCGCCTCATGTAGACGCCGTCGAGCGTCTCGGAGGCCGTACGCGTGCCGCTCTCGGCGACCGGGGCCGTCTCGGCGAAGGCGTCGAGGTGGTCGCGGATCACGCCCGCCGCGTCGGCCACCAGGGTGGCGGTGTCGGCGATCGTCTCGCCGTTCTTCTTCAGGAAGGGCCTTACCCGGTCCGCCGTGCCGTTGACGTTGTCGGCCAGCGCCTGGGTGCCCTCGGAGACCTGACGCGAGCCCTCCTCCAGGTCGCCGGCGCCCTTGTGGAGCTTCTTCAGGCCGCTCGCCAGGTCACCGCTGCCCTCCTTGGCGTCCTTCAGGCCGTCCGCGAGGTCCTTGGAGCCCGTCTTCGCCCTGCCGATCCCGCCGTTGAGGTCGTCGGCCCCCTTCGCGGCCTTCTCGGTCTCGTCGTGGAGGTCCGAGAACGAGACGAAGATCCGGTCCAGGAACGACCGGGACGCCTTCGTGGACGCGGCCGTGCGCACCTCGGAGAACACCGTCCGGGAGATCTGCCCGACGATGTAGTTGTTCGCGTCGTTCGTACGCACCTGAAGGGCGCCCGTCTCCGGGGAGTCCCCCGAACTGGAGGCGATCCGCTCGCTGAAGTCCGTCGGCATGGTCAGCGACAGGTAGTACGTGCCGTCCTCCACGCCCGCGCGTGCCTCCTCGGCGCTCACCTCGTGCCACTCGAAGGTGTCGCTGTCCCGCAGCCCCTTGGCGATGCCGTCGCCCGCGGTGAGCTTCTCGCCGTCGGCGGTCACCCCCTGGTCGGCGTTCACCAGTGCCACGGGGATACGGTCCAGACGGCCGTACGGGTCCCAGAAGGACCACAGGTACAGGGCGCCGTACAGCAGCGGCAGCAGCAGGAGCGAGGCCAGGGCCGCGCGCGGGAGCTTCCCCCTGCCGAACCGCCTGAGCTCAAGCGCGGCCAGCTTCGGCGAGCGCATCGGCCGTCTCCTTGTCGTCGTCGTTCGCCGGCTTCTCGTCTTCTTCGTTCGTGTCGTCGTCGTTCGTGTCGCCTTGGTCCGTGTCGTTCTCGTTCGTGCGGGGCGGCGTCCTGTCGTCCGCCGCCTCCTCGGTGCCGTTCGCGCCGGGCGACACCCGGACCGCGTCCTCGGGGGCCTCGCTGCACACCGCCACGACCGTGGTCCCGGACTCGGTGAGAGACCTCAACAGGGCCCAGGCCTCGGCCCGTTCGGCGGGGGAGAGCTTCAGGTCGGTGTCGTCGACGCCCAGAAGGCGCGGGCGGCCGGTCAGGGCCAGGGCGACGGACAGCCGCAGTGCCTCCAGCCGCTCCAGGTCGCGCACGACGGTCCGCGACCCCTCGGGCAGAGCCTCCCGGTCGAGCCCGGCGGCGGCCAGCGCGGTGTCGATCCGCAGCCTCTCCTCGGCCACCCGATCGGCACGCGGCCGCAGCAGTCCGCGCAGGGAGCCACCGAACCGCCGCTGCAGCAGGGCCCGTTCGTGCAGGTGCTCCCCGACGGTCAGGGCCGGGTCCAGGTCGGTGACGCCGGGGACATGGGCGAGCGCGCTGATCCGGCGTACGGCCGCCATGTGCTGCGGCAGCCGGTGGGAGCCGACGGCGGCGTGTCCCTCGCTCGGCTTCATGCGCCCGGTCAGGGCCAGCAGCAGACAGGTCCGGCCGGACCCCGACGGTCCCTCGACGGCGATCAGCGAACCGGGGCCGGCGTCGATCCCCACACCCCGGAACGCCCACCCGCGCGGGCCCCTCAGCCCGAAGTCCTCGGCGTGTACGGCGACTCCGGCGGCTGCCCGTGACTCGTCCATGTCCCCCCAAGCTCCGCTGAACGAGGGCCGGTTCAGGGCCGCCCGCTTTTGAACTGACTGGTCAGTGCAAAAGCTATCTCGAACCTGCGATCGAAGCAAAAGCCCAGGTCAGAACGGATTGTCAGTGGCATACCTCACGATGGGCACATACGGCACCACTTGACAGGGCATGCCAGTCGCCCAGACGACAGGAGGTTCGTCATGGCCAGCTATCACGCGGCAGCCGCCCGCCGGCGCCGCGCCACCGGCCCTGCCCCCTCTTCGACCGGCCCGGCGAGCGACGTGCACCCCGTGCTTCGCCGGGCCACGGCCCCGCCCGCCGCCCTCGACCTGCTCGCCCAGGCCCACGCCGGACTCGACGAGGCGGCCGTGCTGGAGACCCCCAACGAGCGGTACGCCACGGCCCACCTCGCCGCCCTGCGCACCGCCGCCGCAGTGCTCGCCGCCCGCGGGCGCCCGGAGCCCACGGCGCGGCGCCGGGCCAAGATCCGGAGCGCCTGGGAAGTGCTCCCCGAGATCGCGCCCGAACTCGCGGAGTGGAGCGCCCTGTTCGCCTCCGGGGCACCCCGCCGCGCCCGCGCCGAGGCAGGCATCCAGGGCGCGGCGAGCGTGCGCGACGCCGACGACCTGATACGCGACGTGGCGATGTTCCTGCGCCTCGTCGAGCGGATGCTGGTGCTCCAGCCGGTGCTGCCCCAGCCCCGGCAGGACGGCGACCAGGGCGACCAGGAGGTCCCGGACGCGGGCTGATCGGCGCGGCCGCCGGGGGCCGACCAGTGCCCATGCCGGTGCCGGTGCCCTGGGACGGCCGGTGCGGGAGGGAGCCGCCCATGGGGCGCGTCCGTCGCACGAGACATGCGGTCGGGTACGGCACCGGAGGCAATAGGGTGGGGATGCCCGCACCCTTCGCCGTGACCACCGGGACACGGGCGGAGGCAAGCCCATCGCTCCGCCGTCAGCAGGCGGTGCCGCGCCGAGGAGTCAACTTCCGTGTCGGACCCGATGCGACCCCGCGCCTCACTCCGTACCGCCGTGGTCTGGGATGTCCTCCAGGACGCCCTCGAACGCCGGGTCAAGGCCACGGGGCGTGAGTCGCACGGCGTTCTCGATGTACTGGACACAGGAGGCGGCAGCGGCAAGTTCGCGGTGCCCGTCGCCCGCCTCGGCCACCGCGTCACCGTCGTCGACCCCAGCCCGAACGCGCTGTTCGCGCTGGAGCGCCGCGCCGCCGAGGCCGGCGTCGCCGACCGCGTCCGGGGCGTGCAGGGTGACGCCCACGGCCTGTTCGACGTGGTCGAGCGCGGCGGCTACGACGCGGTGCTGTGCCACGGCGTCCTGGAGTACGTGGACGACCCCGCCGAGGGCATCGGCAACGCGGTCGCCGCGCTGCGCCCCGACGGCGTCCTCAGCCTGCTCGCCGCCGGCCTCGGCGGAGCGGTGCTCGCGCGCGCACTCGCCGGGCACTTCAAGGAGGCCAAGCAGGCGCTCGACGACCCGAACGGCCGCTGGGGCGAGGGTGATCCCGTACCGCACCGCTTCACCGCCGAACAGCTCACCGCGCTCGTCGAGGGCGCGGGCCTGAAGGTCGCCGCCGTGCACGGGGTACGCGTCTTCGCCGACCTGGTCCCCGGCGTGCTCGTGGACACCGAGCCGGACGCCCTGGACGCCCTGCTCAAGCTGGAGGCCGCGGCGGCCGAACTGCCCGCCTTCCACTCCGTGGCCACGCAGCTTCATGTGCTCGGTGAGACGCAAGGGACCACCGAGGCCTGAGTCGCCTCCCGTGCCTGCGCCGCTGATCAGGTGCTCGACGGCGGATGGAGTACGCCACAGGCCCCCCGATCGGGCGCCGGGAGCCGTATGATCGAGGGAGACCGTCCCGGCATGACGGGCCGTTCGCTGGGGCATGTACGCCTCAGTAGATCGGAGTGGCCATGGCGGGTTCCGGTTGGCGAATTGGCGTAGAGGGGCGGGTTTCAAGGGGGCGATTCCCTGCCTATCCTGAAGAGGACCCCCCGGGTCGCCCAGGCGACCGCACGATGAGGAGGACTCCGTGCCGCTCTCGGAGCACGAGCAGCGAATGCTCGAGCAGATGGAGCGAGCGCTGTACGCCGAAGATCCCAAGTTCGCGACAGCGCTCGAGGGAAGCGGGCTGCGTACGTACACCCGGCGACGGGTCTACCAGGCGGTCGCGGGCTTTCTGGTGGGTATCGCGCTCCTCATGGCCGGAATGGTCGCACAGCAGATCTGGGTCAGCGTGGTGGGATTCCTCGTCATGCTGGGCTGCGCGGTGCTCGCCGTGACCGGTTGGCGCAAGGCCCCCAAGCCGGGTGAGCAGCAGGCTGGCGCCTCGGGCGGCGCCCGCCGTCAGCCACGACAGCGCCGCTCCATGATGGACCGCATCGAACAGCGTTGGCAGCGCCGCCGCGACGAGCGGGACGGCCACTAGGCCGCACGGCTCTGCCGCACCGACAGCTTCATACGTGAGGGGTGACCGTTCAGAGGGCGGTCACCCCTCACGCATGCCCTGAAGCAGGTCCACCGGACGGATGGCAAGGGCTCCGGCGCCTGTGAGGTGCCGTGGGCGTGGGCCGCGAACACCGCCGCGCCGCCTGCCGGGGCGAACCCCGGCAGGCGGCGCGGATACGGATACGACGAGAGCCCTCTGTCGCGCTGGGAGAGCCCTCAGCCGCTCTGGCTCGACGGCCACCACCGCAGGGTCGGGCGGCGGGCCGCCACGTCGGCCTTGAGGGCCGCCCAGCGGGCCGAGGTCGCCCAGGCCACCCGGACGGCTGAACGCGGGGCCAGGAGTGCCCACAGACGGGCCCCGCGGCTGACCCGGGCGCCGAAGGCGTCCGCGACCTTGCGGGCGTCGGCCGCCATTCCCGGCGCCGGACGGGGGTGGGGCGCGTAGAGCACCTGCTCCACCGCCGCCGCCATCCGGTGCACCGCCGCCGACGCGTCCTCGTCGAGATGCCCGAGCCGGACGATCCGCGCGGCGGCCTTGCGGGGCGTCAGGGACTCGTCCGGCGCGATCCCGTAGTCCCACGCGGTGTCGGTCACCTCCTGCCACGCGGCCAGGGTGTGAACGGCCGCGTCCGCCTCCGTACGGCCGTGCGCGCCGAGCCGTACGGCCCGTATCCGCATCCGCCACACCATCGGCAGCAGCGGGATCGCCAGCGCCGCGACCACCGCCACGACCAGCAGCAGGGTCCACAGCCACTGCCCGTCGTCGTTGTCCGTGCTCAGCGCGGCCGCCGGGGACTCGCTCCCGCACGCCTCCAGCATCCTCTGCTCCGCCATGCAGCTCTCGCTCGCCGACGGCTCCGCGGAGGGCGCAGCGGACGCCGAGGCCGAAGGCTGGTCCACCTCGGGGAGGGTGCTGCCGTCCGGGGTGTCCGGGATGGTGTAGTCCGGCGTCGAGCCCCGGTTCGGGGTCGGCTCGAAGCGGGTCCAGCCCACGTTCTCGAAGTACAGCTCGGGCCAGGCGTGCGCGTCCCGCAGCCCGACCACCATCGAACCGTCACCCTGCGGGGAACCGGGCGTGAAGCCCACCGCGACCCGCGCCGGGATGCCGAGCGTGCGGGCCATCGACGCCATCGCGAACGAGAAGTGGACGCAGAAGCCCTCCTTCTCGCTCAGGAAGCGCGCTATCGCGGCCGGACCACTGCCGACCTGCACCTCGGTGTCGTAGGTGAACCCGCCGCTCACCGCGAACCAGTCCTGGAGCTTGACCGCCCGCTCGTAGTCGTTCACCGAGCCCTGGGTCACCTCGCGTGCCCTCTCCGCCACCACCGACGGCAGTGTGTCCGGCACCTCGGTGAACTCGCGCCGCAGGGCCGGCGGCGGCTCCGGCGCCGCGGCGAGCTGCGCCGCGGTCGGCTGGACGACGAGACTCGTGACCTCGTACTCGATACCGCGGGTGTTCTGCCCGTGGTCGCCGACGAGCGTGCGGCCCACGTCCTCGTACCGCCAGCGGCCGTCGATGTCGACGCTGGTCGCGGGGAACGGCATCGGCAGCCAGTCCTGCGCGTAGTCGTCCGCCGCCTCGATGCGGGTCGTGATCTCGGTCCGGTCGACGGCCGAACTGAGGCCGATCGGCTCCGGGAACCTGTCCGGCACATCCGTGATGGACCGCTGGGCCGGCTTCCAGGCGGTGCCGTCGAACTCGTCCAGCGAGACGATCCGCAGGTACATGTCCCGGGTGTCCTCGACGCCCTCGCCGCGCGTGCGGTAGGTCATCACCTCGCGGTCCTCGTCGACGTTGAGGCTGTCACGCAGTGACACCAGCGGGTTGACCGCCGAGATCGTGCCCCCGCCGGAGCCCACGCCGACGCCGGAACCCGTGCCGTCCAGCAGCCCGCCGTCGAGCGCGGGCAGACCGAGCGGCACGACCAGGGCGATGCCGAGGGTGACCGCGCCGATGCGCCGTCCCGTGCGGACCGGCGCCACCGGTCCGTTCCCGGGGTCGCCGACCGGATCACGGGGCGCCCCGCCGAAGACGCGGCCCCACTGCGAGAGCCGCTCGCGGCTCTCGGCCAGGAGCAGCATCAGATAACCGGCGGCCGCGACCACGAACCACAGCCACGCGGCGCCGTCGGACAGCCCGGCGGCGACCGAGTACAGCGCGAGCAGCGGCAGTCCGGCCGGGGCGGCGCTGCGGAACGTCACCGCGAGCGTGTCCACCGCGAGCCCGATCAGCAGGACACCGCCGACCATCATCAGCCGGATGCCGTCGCTCAGCGGCGCCGGGATCGCGTACCGCCCGACGTCCTCCGCGCCCGTCTGGAGCAGCGTCCCGAAGTACTGGAAGGCCTCCGGCCCCGGGAAGAGGCCGAAGAAGGCCTGCTCCCGGGCGAAGGCCAGTGTCAGCAGCATCAGCGTCACCAGCGCCTGTGCCGCGATGGTCAGCGGCCGGGCCACCGGGACGCGCCGGGTCAGCGCGCCCACGATGGTCTGAATGCCCAGCATGATCGCGGCCTGCAGGAGCCAGGTCGCCGGGTCGACCAGTGGCAGCAGCGCGCACGCCGCCATCAGCGTGGCGCCCCAGGCGCACAGTGCCAGCCTCGCCCGCCCGCTCATCACCGCTCCTTTGTGCCGATCCCGGCCGTACTGATCCCGGCCGCCACTCCCGTGCGCTGCCGGTCCGCCTGGCGCCACAGGTCCTCCAGCGCCGCGCCGCGCGGTACGCTCACCGCCGTCCAGCCGGACTCGCGCAGCATCCGCAGCGAGTCCTCGTGCCTGTTCGCCGCGCCGGGGCCGGGCACGTCGCCCGGCTCACGCGCCCAGCCGTCGCTGTCCAGCAGGAAGGCGATCGCCCCGCCGCTGCGCCGGCGCATCCTGCCCGCCACGGCGGCCTGTTCCTCGTCGAGGTCGCCGAGAAAGGCCACCAGCAGCCCCTCGTTGCCGCCGCGCAGTACGTCGTACGCCCGTGACAGTCCCGCGCCGTCGGAGTGGTCGATCACCGCGAGCGTGTCCATCATCAGCCCCGCCGCGTCGGCCGACTCCTGGCTCGCGCCCGCGAACCCGTCGGCGGCATCGCCGGGAACCGAGTTGCCGGTGTCCGTCAACAGCCGTACGGAGAACCCCCGTTCGAGCATGTGCACCAGCGCGGACGCCGAGCCGGAGACGGCCCACTCGAAGGCCGAGTCCGGGCCCGCGCCCTCGAAGGCCAGGGCCCGGGTGTCGAGGAGCACCGTGCAGCGGGCGCGCTGCGGCTGCTCCTCGCGGCGCACCATCAGCTCGCCGTAGCGGGCGGTGGAGCGCCAGTGGACCCGGCGCAGATCGTCGCCGTAGCGGTACCCGCGCGGGATCACGTCGTCCTCGCCCGCCAGCGCCAGCGAGCGCTGACGCCCGTCGCCGTACCCCTTCGCCTCGCCGCTGAGCCGCACCGGCGGCAGCGGCTCCACGCGCGGGATGACGGTGAGGGTGTCGTACGTGGAGAAGGAGCGGGTCAGCTCGCACATGCCGAACGGGTCGGTCAGGCGCAGCTGGAGCGGGCCCAGCGGGTAGCGGCCGCGCAGGTCGGAGCGCACGCGGTACGACACCTCGCGGCGGCCGCCCGCCTCCACCCGGTCCAGGACGAAGCGGGGGCGCGGGCCGAGCACGTACGGCACCCGGTCCTGGAGCATCAGCAGTCCGGTGGGCAGCCGCGAGACGTTGTCCATCCGCAGATGGACGCGGGCCTCGGCGCCGGCGGGCACGCGCGCGGGGGAGAGGCGGCGGCTGCCCGCGACCCGGTAGCGGGTGCGGTACAGCGCGGTCGCGCAGACCAGCGGCAGGACGGCGAGGAGCAGGCCGACCCGGAGCAGATCGCTCTGCCCCAGGACGTACGCGCAGATGGCCGCCGCGATGCCGGCGGCCAGGAAGGAGCGTCCGCGCGTGGTGAGGCCGGCGAACGCCGTGCGCAGCCCGCCCTTGTCCTGCTCCTGGTCGGGCACCGGCCCCGCGGTGGTCATCCCAGCCTCCGCGGCGGCTGACCGAACCCGGCCGCCGTGCCGGAGTAGCCGCCCTGCGGCGCCGGCGCGGCGGGGACGGGGGTGCGCTGGATGATCTCCTGGACGACCTGCTCCGCCGTACGGCGGTTCAACTGCGCCTGCGCGGTGGGCAGCAGGCGGTGGGCCAGGACCGCGACGGCGAGGGCCTGGACATCGTCCGGCAGCGCGTACTCCCGGCCCTGCAGCGCGGCGGACGCCTTCGCCGCGCGCAGCAGGTGCAGCGTGGCGCGCGGTGAGGCGCCGAGTCTGAGGTCGGGGTGCGTGCGGGTGGCGGCGACCAGCTCCACCGCGTACCGCCGTACCGTTTCCGCGACGTGCACATTGCGCACGGCCTCGATCAGCTTCACGATCTCGTGCGCGTGCGCCACCGGCTGCAGGTCCTCCAGCGGCGAGACCCCGCCGTGGACGTCGAGCATCTGCAACTCCGCCTCCACGCTGGGGTAGCCGACGGAGACCCGGGCCATGAAGCGGTCGCGCTGTGCCTCGGGCAGCGGGTACGTCCCCTCCATCTCGACCGGGTTCTGCGTGGCAACCACCATGAAGGGGCTCGGCAGTTCGTATGTGTGTCCGTCGATCGTGACCTGGCGCTCCTCCATGGATTCCAGGAGCGCGGACTGTGTCTTCGGCGAGGCGCGGTTGATCTCGTCGCCGATCACGATCTGCGCGAAGATCGCGCCCGGTTTGAACTCGAAGTCCTTGCGCTGCTGGTCCCAGATGGACACACCTGTGATGTCCGACGGCAGCAGGTCGGGCGTGAACTGGATACGCCGCACCGAGCAGTCGATGGACCGCGCCAGTGCCTTGGCGAGCATGGTCTTGCCGACGCCCGGAACGTCTTCGATCAGAAGATGTCCCTCGGCGAGCAGCACGGTCAGCGAAAGCCGTACGACCTCAGGCTTGCCCTCGATCACTCCCTCGACCGAACTGCGGACTCGCTCCACAGTGGTGGTCAGATCAGTGAGGCTCGCTCGATCGTCATAGGTCGTCACCCGGCCCTCCTCGGCCCGTTCTTTCTCCGGGCCGACGCTCTGTGATGCGGACCGGCCCACCCCGAACACGAGCACCACGCGCGAAAAGTTCCGCGTGACGCCACATCCGCATTCTTGCTGCCGTTACCGATTCGTGTCACTCGCCTGTGGACAACTGCTCGCGATATGTCCGCCTTGCGGCCTTTTCAGGGCTGGGGAGTTGGGACTTTCCTCTGTGGCAAAGCCCACACCAGCCCCTGCGGCAGGGCCGGTTCGACGACTCTACGCGGGGTCGATCTCGTGTCTACGCCGGGTCGATCTCGTGCAGCAGACCGGTCTTCACGTCGAAGACGAAGCCCCGGACGTCATCGGTGTGCACCAGGAACGGCGAGGTGCGCACGCGCTGCATCGACTGCCGTACGTCCTGCTCGACGTCCCGGAAGGCCTCCACCGCCCAGGCCGGGCGCTGCCCGACCTCCATCTCCAGCTCGTGCCGGAAGTCCTCGGTGAGGGACTCAAGGCCGCAGCCGGTGTGGTGGATGAGGACCACGCTGCGGGTGCCGAGCGCCCGCTGGCTGATGGTGAGAGAGCGGATCACGTCGTCGGTGACGACTCCGCCCGCGTTGCGGATCGTGTGGCAGTCGCCCAGCGCCAGGCCGAGCGCGTCGTGCAGGTCGAGCCGGGCGTCCATGCAGGCCACGACAGCGACGCGGAGGACGGGACGGGCGTCCATCCCGGGGTCGGTGAACGCGGCGGCGTACCGCCCGTTCGCCTCGACGAGCCGGTCGGTGACAGTGCCGCGGTCGGATATGGCGCCTTCGGGTCCGGTGGGAACTGATGCGGAAGTCGTCATGACTACGACGGTACTGGTCACGCGTGGTACGAGCCTGTTGTGAGAGAGGGACAAAGAAAGCCATTGAGGTTTGTTGTGACGTAAGCCACACGGGTGACCGCAGCGCTTCCGTACGGGTGATTCCATACCTTCTGCGGCGTCGCCTCGGGAGCGCCTCGCGACGCGCAGGCCGGTTGATTGACCGCGAGACACCGTGGACTAAAGTGACGCGAAGCGGGAGGCGAGGTTCCCCCTGCTGGATGAAATCCCAGGAGATCAGGCGTCCGTCCGGTCTCTCCCCGCGTGCGCGGCGCGTACGTACGGCTCGGCCTCCTCCCGCTCCGGTCGGCTGACGCTTCCGGCGCCGGCAGGCCTTCCCCTTCATGTGGGGCACCCCCGGTGTCAGCCGGGGAGGGCGGGGACCCGGCGGTGCGTACCGGCGCGGAAGACCTGAGAGGGCCCCTTGAGCCAGACGCGACATGTCCCGGTGATGCTCCAGAGGTGCCTGGACATGCTGGCCCCGGCCCTCACCGAGCCCGGAGCCGTCGTCGTCGACTGCACGCTCGGCCTCGGCGGCCACAGCGAGGCCCTGCTCGCACGCTTCCCCGAGGCCCGCCTCGTCGCCCTCGACCGCGACACGGAGGCCCTGCGCCTGTCCGGGCAGCGGCTCGCCCCCTTCGGGGACCGCGCCACCCTCGTGCACGCCGTCTACGACGAGTTGCCCGAGGTGCTGCGCAAGCTCGGCATCCCCCGCGTCCAGGGCGTCCTGTTCGACCTCGGTGTCTCCTCCATGCAACTCGACGAGGCCGACCGCGGCTTCGCGTACGCCCAGGACGCACCGCTCGACATGCGCATGGACCAGACGACCGGCATCAGCGCGGCCGAGGTCCTCAACACCTATCCGGCCGGCGAACTCGTGCGGATCCTCAGGGCGTACGGCGAGGAGAAGCAGGCCAAGCGGATCGTGTCCGCGATCGTGCGTGAGCGCGAGAAGGAGCCGTTCACCAACAGCGCGCGCCTCGTCGAGGTGATCCGGAACGCCCTGCCGCAGGCCGCCAAGCGCACCGGCGGCAACCCCGCCAAACGCACTTTCCAGGCACTGCGCATCGAGGTCAACGGCGAACTCACCGTCCTGGAACGCGCGATCCCCGCCGCCGTGAAGGCCCTCGCCGTCGGCGGCCGGATCGCCGTGCTGTCGTACCACTCGCTTGAGGACCGGCTGGTCAAGCAGGTGTTCGCGGCCGGTGCCGCCACCACCGCTCCCCCCGGACTGCCCGTCGTCCCCGAGCGCTACCAGCCCCGGCTCAAGCTGCTCACCCGCGGTGCCGAACTTCCCACCGAGGAGGAGGTCGCCGAGAACCGGCGAGCGGCTCCCGCCCGGCTGCGGGGGGCGGAGCGCATCCGCGAGGACGCCGAGTGAGGCGCGCACGGTGGTCGTACGAGACGGTCGAGACGATCGAGGCGGTCTTATGAAGGCGAGGCGGTCTTATGAAGGACGCGAAGGGGACGGCGAGTGAGCCGGAAACTCCAACTCGCAGGGAGGGCGCGTGAGTAGGAAACCCGAACTGAGGGGGCGGGCCGCCCGCCTCGCACGGCTCATCCCCACGGGCCGGAGCCAGGGCCAGGCCGCCCGCACCCCCTTCGTCCTCCTCGTCGTGACCCTCCTGGGCGGCGGTCTCATCGGCCTCCTCGTGCTGAACTCGGCGCTCAGCGAAGGCTCGTTCAAACTCGGCGACCTGCAGAAGGAGACGAAGAGCCTCACCGACGAGGAACAGGCCCTCCAGCGGGACGTGGACGCCTACTCGGCCCCCGACGCCCTCCAGCGCCGCGCCCGCGAACTCGGCATGGTCCCCGGCGGCGACCCCGCCTTCCTCGACCCCGACGGCACCGTCAAGGGCGTCCCCGGAGCCGCAGCCCAGCAGTCCTCGGCGCGCGTCCCCCTCGTCCTCGCCCCGGAGGCGATCGAAGCCGAGCCGTACGCGAGCCCCAGCCCCACCCCCACGCCTACACCCACCCCCACGCCGTCGGCCCCACCGGCACAGCCACAGGCCCCCGCGGCCACCCCCTCCCCTCAGCCTCCTACGACCCCCGGCAGGTGACCGAAGTGGTCGATGACTTCGGCAGGCAACCGCCGCGCCGCCGCGTACCCGGCCCCGCCCGGCCCGGACGCCCGAGTGCCCGGCGCCGCCCGGGAGGCCCCGGTGCCCGCCCCGAGCGCCGCCCGGGCCCCGCTCCCCGGCCCCCGGCCGCGCGCACCATCCGCCTCGGCAGTCCGCGCCCCCGGCTGCGCATGGTGAGCCTCGCGCTGACGCTGGTGCTGATCGCCTTCGTCGTACGGCTGTTCCAGGTGCAGGCCGTCGACGCGAGCACGTACACCGCCATGGCCGAGAAGGACCGGTACGTCGGCCACGTCCTGGCCGCCGAGCGCGGCGGGATCACCGACCGCAACGGCGTGGCCCTCGCGACCAGCGTCGACGCCAACGACATCACGGCCGACCCGACGCTGTTCACGCGCGAGGCGACGGGGATCGACGACGCCCCCGAGCAGGCGGCCGCGCTCCTCGCGCCGATCCTGGGCCAGGACCAGGAGACGATCGCCAAGAGGCTCAGGACGAAGAACACCCAGTACGTCCTGCTCGCCCGCCGCCAGGTCCCGCAGGTCTGGAACCAGATCAAGGACCTGAAGAGCACGCTCGGCGAGAAGGCGGCGAGCGACAAGAACGCCGTCAACGTGCTCGCGGGCGTCTTCCAGGACCCCAGCAGCAAGCGCGTGTACCCCAACGGCGACCTGGCCGCCGGGATACTGGGCTGGGTCAACGCCGAGGGCAAGGGCGGCGGCGGCCTGGAACAGCAGCTGGAAGAGGAGCTGGCCGGCGAGGACGGCGAGATCCGCTACGCCCAGTCCGGCGGCCGTCAGGTGCCCACCGCGGGCTCCACCGAGACGCCCGCCGTGGCCGGCTCCGACATCGAGCTGACCATCGACCGCGACATCCAGTGGGCCGCGCAGAACGCCATCGCCGAGCAGGTCGAGAAGTCCAAGGCGGACCGCGGCTACGTGATAGTGCAGGACACGCGGACCGGCGAGATCCTCGCCATGGCCAACTCGCCCGGCTTCGACCCCAACGACCTCTCCCGGGCGAACGCGAACGCCATGGGCAACGCGGCCCTCCAGGACGCCTACGAGCCCGGCTCCACCGCCAAGGTCATGTCGATGGCCGCCGTACTGGAGGAGAACGTCGCCGCGCCCGGCACCCACGTGACGGTGCCCAACCGGCTGCACCGCGGCGACCGGCTCTTCAAGGACGACATCGACCACCCGACCTGGTACCTGACGCTCAACGGCGTCCTCGCCAAGTCCAGCAACATCGGCACCATCCTGGCCACCGGCCAGCTCGGCAAGACGCAGCAGGAGGCCAACCGGGTCCTGTACTCGTATCTGCGCAAGTTCGGCCTCGGCAGCTACTCCGGGCTCGGCTTCCCCGGCGAGACCAAGGGCATCCTCGCGCCCCCGGGCCAGTGGTCGACTTCGCAGCAGTTCACGATCCCCTTCGGCCAGGGCGTGTCCGTCAACGCCCTGCAGGCGGCCTCCGTGTACTCGACGATCGCCAACGGCGGCGTACGGATCGAGCCCACCCTCGTCCGCGGCGGCAAGGGACCGGACGGACGCTTCACCCCCGCCCCGGAGCCCGAGAAGACCAGGGTCGTGAGCGAGAAGACGGCGAAGACCCTCGCCCAGATGCTGGAGTCGGTCGTGGACGACGAGGAGGGCACGGGCACCAAGGCGCGCATCCCCGGCTACCGGGTGGCGGGCAAGACGGGTACGGCCAACCGCGTCGATCCGGCCACCGGCAGGTACCGCGGCTACACGTCCTCGTTCGCCGGGTTCGCGCCCGCGGACAACCCGCGTGTCACCGTCTACTGCGCGATCCAGAACGCCACGACGGGCAGCTACTTCGGCGGCCAGATCTGCGGCCCCATCTACAAGGAGGTCATGGCGTTCGCTCTGAAGACCCTCCAGGTCCCGCCCACCGGGGCCAAGGCCCCCAACCTGCCCGTCACCTTCAAGCCCTGACGGGCCCGGCGGCAGCACGCCCGACAGGGCATGCCCGACCTGCACGTCCCCGAGGGCACTCCCTACAGCACGGAAACAGCACGGAAAGCAGGTTGGAACCAGCTCGTGAGAACGATCACTCCCGACTCCGGGAACCACGGCTCGCCGCACGCCCCGCAGCGCCCCTCGCTTCGCTCCGACGGGGGTACGCCCGGTACGCTCACCGCCGTGCCACACGCCGATCAGTCCCAAACCGCCCAGAAGGGCCATCCCGTGACATTTCCCGGGCCGCCCCGACCGGTTCACGTCTCCGCCACACCTCTCGCGGAACTAGCCGGTCAGCTGGGCATCGCACCGTCGGAGAGCCCGGACGGCATCGCCGAGGTCACGGGCATCACCCACGACTCGCGCGCCGTGCACCCCGGTGACCTGTACGCCGCCCTGCCCGGCGCCCGGCTCCACGGCGCCGACTTCGCCAACCAGGCGGCCGGCCTCGGCGCCGTCGCCGTACTGACCGACCCGACGGGCGCCGGGCGCGCCGCCGCCACCGGGCTCCCCGTCCTCGTCGTAGAGAACCCGCGGGGCAGGATGGGCGAGCTGGCAGCCACGATCTACGGCCGCCCCGGGCGCGACCTGCTCCAGATCGGCATCACCGGCACCTCCGGCAAGACGACGACGGCGTACCTCATCGAGGGCGGCCTGAAGACGGTCCGCTCCACCGGACTCATCGGTACGGTCGAGATGCGCATCGGCGACGAACGCATCAAGTCCGAGCGCACCACCCCCGAGGCCACCGACCTCCAGGCCCTGTTCGCGGTCATGCGCGAGCGCGGGGTGGAGGCGGTCGCCATGGAGGTCTCCAGCCACGCCCTGGTCCTCGGCCGCGTCGACGGCTGCGTGTTCGACATCGGCGTCTTCACCAACCTCAGCCCGGAGCACATGGAGTTCCACTCCGACATGGAGGACTACTTCCGGGCCAAGGCGCGGCTGTTCACGCCCGAACGCAGCAGGCTCGGCGTGGTCAACCTCGACGACGAGTACGGCCGCAGGCTCACCAAGGAAGCCGGCGTCCCCGTCGTCACCTTCTCCGCCGAGGGCCACCCGGACGCCGACTGGCGCGCCGAGGACGTCCAGGTCGGGCCCATGGACTCGACGTTCACCGTGATCGGCCCCAAGGGCGAGCGGATCGCCGCCACGTCGCCGCTCGCGGGCCCCTTCAACGTCGCCAACACCCTCGCCGCGATCGTCTCCCTCGCCGCCGCGGGGCTCGACCCGCAGGCCGCAGCCGACGGCATCGCCGCGGTGCCGGGTGTGCCGGGCCGCCTGGAGCGCGTGGACGCCGGGCAGCCGTATCTCGCGGTCGTCGACTACGCCCACAAGACCGACGCGGTCGAATCCGTGCTCCGGGCCCTGCGCAAGGTCACCGAGGGCAAGCTGCACATCGTGCTCGGCTGCGGCGGCGACCGGGACAGGACCAAGCGGATGCCGATGGGCGCCGCCGCCGCCCGGCTCGCCGACACCGCCGTACTGACCTCCGACAACCCCCGCTCCGAGGACCCCCTCGCGATCCTCGCCACCATGCTCGCCGGTGCCGCCGACGTGCCCGCGCACGAGCGTGGCGAGGTCCAGGTCTTCGAGGACCGGGCGGCCGCCATCGCCGCCGCCGTCGCCCGCGCGCGGCCCGGGGACACCGTGCTGGTCGCGGGCAAGGGCCATGAGCAGGGCCAGGACATCGCCGGGGTGGTGCGTCCCTTCGACGACCGCCAGGTGCTTCGCGAAGCTATCCAGAAGACCCAGGGATGAACTTGTGATCGCCCTCTCTCTCGCCGAGATCGCAGAAGTCGTCGGCGGGCAGACGCACGACATACCGGATCCGTCCGCCCGGGTCACCGGGCCGGTCGTCCGGGACTCCCGCGAGGCGGGCCCCGGCAGCCTCTTCGTCGCCTTCGCCGGTGAGCGCGTGGACGGCCACGACTTCGCGCACGCGGTCGTCGAGGCGGGCGCGGCAGCCGTGCTGGCCGCCCGCCCCGTCGGTGTGCCCGCGATCGTCGTGGACGACGTCCAGACGGCCCTCGGCGCCCTCGCCCGCCACGTGGTCCAGAAGCTCGGCACGACCCTCGTCGCCCTCACCGGTTCCGCGGGCAAGACCAGCACCAAGGACCTCGTCGCCCAGGTCCTCCAGCGCAAGGCGCCCACCGTGTGGACGCCCGGCTCCCTGAACAACGAGATCGGGCTGCCGCTCACCGCGCTCAGCACCACCGAGGAAACCCGCTTCCTCGTCCTGGAGATGGGCGCCCGCGGACTCGGCCACATCCGGTACCTCACGGACCTGACCCCGCCGAAGATCGGCCTGGTCCTCAACGTCGGCACCGCCCACATCGGCGAGTTCGGCGGCCGGGAACAGATCGCCCTGGCCAAGGGGGAGTTGGTCGAGGCGCTGCCCGAAGAGGGCACCGCGATCCTCAACGCCGACGACGCCCTCGTACGCGCCATGGCATCCCGTACGAAGGCGAAGGTGATCCTTTTCGGAGAGTCCGGCGAAGCGGACGTACGCGCCGAGAACGTGAGACTCACGGACAGCGGACAGCCGGCCTTCCTGCTTCACACACCCTCCGGGTGCAGCGATGTGACCATGCGCCTGTACGGTGAGCACCACGTGTCGAACGCGCTCGCCGCGGCCGCCGTCGCCCATGAGCTGGGCATGTCCGCGGAAGAGATCGCCACCGCGCTCTCCGAGGCGGGCTCCCTCTCCCGCTGGCGGATGGAGGTCACCGAGCGCCCGGACGGCGTGACGATCGTCAACGACGCCTACAACGCCAACCCCGAGTCCATGCGGGCCGCCCTGCGCGCGCTGGCCGCCATGGGCGAAGCCTCACGGGCACAAGGGGGTCGGACGTGGGCGGTGCTCGGCAAGATGGCCGAGCTCGGGGACGAGGCGCTCGCCGAGCACGACGCGGTCGGACGGCTCGCCGTCCGGCTCAACGTCAGCAAGCTCGTCGCGGTCGGGGGCAGGGAAGCGTCCTGGCTGCAACTGGGCGCATATAACGAGGGTTCGTGGGGTGAGGAGTCGGTGCACGTGTCCGACGCACAGGCGGCGGTCGACCTGTTGCGCAGTCAGTTGCGCCCGGGAGACGTCGTACTCGTGAAGGCGTCCAGGTCGGTCGGGCTCGAGAGTGTGGCGCAGGCGCTGCTGGACAGTGGTGTCGAGGGTGAGGTTGCCGCCCGATGATGAAGCAGATCCTGTTCGCGGGCGTCATTGGCCTCTTCCTGACGCTGATCGGCACCCCGCTGCTGATCAAGCTGCTCGCCCGCAAGGGCTACGGCCAGTACATCCGCGACGACGGCCCGCGCGAGCACCACGCCAAGCGCGGTACGCCGACGATGGGCGGTATCGCCTTCATCCTGGCGACGATCGCGGCGTACTTCCTGGCCAAGGTGATCACGGTCTACCTGGACGGCGAGGCCGACGCGGCGCCGACCTTCTCGGGTGTGCTGGTGCTGGGCCTGATGGCGGGCATGGGCCTGGTCGGCTTCCTGGACGACTACATCAAGATCGTCAAACGCCGCTCGCTCGGTCTGCGGGCGAAGGCGAAGATGGCCGGCCAGCTGACCGGCGGTATCGCCTTCGCGGTGCTCTCGCTGCAGTTCGCGGACAACCGCGGCAACACCCCGGCCTCCACCAAGCTCTCCTTCGTGCAGGACTTCGGCTGGTCCATCGGCCCGGTGCTGTTCGTGGTCTGGGCGCTGTTCATGATCCTCGCCATGTCGAACGGCGTGAACCTGACGGACGGGCTGGACGGACTCGCCACCGGCGCCTCCGTGCTGGTCTTCGGCGCCTACACCTTCATCGGCGTCTGGCAGTTCCAGGAGTCCTGCGCCAACGCCCAGACGCTGGCCAACCCGACCGCCTGTTACGAGGTACGAGATCCCCTCGACCTCGCGGTCGTCGCCTCGGCGCTGATGGGTGCCTGCCTCGGGTTCCTGTGGTGGAACACGTCGCCCGCGAAGATCTTCATGGGTGACACCGGCTCCCTGGCCCTCGGCGGCGCCCTCGCCGGTCTGGCGATCTGCTCCCGCACCGAGCTGCTGCTCGCGCTCCTCGGCGGCCTGTTCGTCCTGATCACCATGTCGGTCGTCATCCAGGTCGGCTCGTTCCGCCTGACCGGCAAGCGTGTCTTCCGCATGGCGCCGCTCCAGCACCACTTCGAACTCAAGGGGTGGTCCGAAGTCCTTGTCGTGGTCCGGTTCTGGATCATTCAGGGCATCTGTGTGATTGTCGGACTGGGTATCTTCTATGCGGGATGGGCGGCCGACAAGTGACGTCCTGGCAGGGCAGGTCCTGGGAGGGCATGCAGATCACCGTCGCCGGGCTCGGTGTGAGTGGCATCAGCGCCGCCCGCGCCCTGGCCGGCCTCGGCGCGACGGTCACCGTCGTCGACGGCGGTGACTCCGAGGCCCTCCGGGACAAGGCCGCCGCCCTCGAAGGCTCCCTCGACGGCATCGACGTACGGCTCGGCGACGGCGACACCCTCCCCGAGGGCACCGAGCTGGTCGTGACCTCGCCCGGCTGGAAGCCCACGTCGCCGCTGTTCGCCGCGGCCGCCGAGGCGGGCGTGGACGTCGTCGGCGACGTGGAGATCGCCTGGCGGCTCCGAGGCCCCGACGCGGCAGCCTGGCTGGCGGTCACCGGCACCAACGGCAAGACGACCACCACCCAGATGCTCGCCTCGATCCTGCGCGCCGCCGGCCTGCGCACGGCCGCCGTCGGCAACATCGGCACCCCGATCATCGACGTGATCCTGTCCGACGAGCCGTACGACGTCCTGGCCGTCGAACTCTCCAGCTACCAGCTCCACTGGGCGCCCTCCCTGCGCGCCCACTCCGCCGCCGTCCTGAACCTCGCCCCCGACCACCTCGACTGGCACGGCTCCATGGAGGCGTACGCCGCCGACAAGGGCCGTGTCTACGAGGGCAATCGGGTCGCCTGCGTCTACAACGTCGCCGACAAGGCCACCGAGGACCTGGTGCGCGAGGCGGACGTCGAGGAGGGCTGCCGAGCCGTCGGATTCACGCTCGGCACGCCCGCGCCGTCCCAACTCGGCGTCGTGGACGGCATCCTGGTCGACCGCGCCTTCGTGGAGAACCGGCACCAGAACGCCCAGGAACTCGCCGAGGTCTCCGACGTGACCCCTCCGGCCCCGCACAACATCGCCAACGCCCTTGCCGCGGCGGCCCTCGCGCGCGCCTTCGGGGTGCCCGCCACGGCCGTACGGGACGGTCTGCGGAACTTCACCCCGGACGCCCACCGCATCGCGCACGTGGCCGACGTGGACGGGGTCGCGTACGTCGACGACTCCAAGGCGACCAACACCCACGCGGCACAGGCCTCGTTGGCGGCGTACGAGTCGATCGTGTGGATCGCGGGCGGGCTCGCCAAGGGGGCGGTCTTCGACGAGCTGGTCGCCAGGTCGGCACAGCGGCTTCGGGGAGCGGTGCTGATCGGCGCGGACCGCGCGCTGATCCGGGAAGCGCTCGCGCGACACGCGCCGGAGGTGCCCGTCGTCGACCTCGACCGGACCGACACTGGGGCGATGCTCGCGGCCGTCCGGGAGGCGCGGCGGCTCGCCGCCGCGGGCGACACCGTGCTGCTGGCTCCGGCCTGTGCCTCCATGGACATGTTCACCAACTACAACAAGCGCGGAGACGCGTTCGCGGACGCCGTCCGGGAACTCGCCTCCGCGAGCGCCTGACGGCGGGTCCAGGCCGGTCCGGGCGCGCCCGGGACCCTTGGGAGGGACGCGTGACGCCATCGTGCACGGTGCTTCGCGGGCGGCCTTGTGCCGGTGGCACGGCGGGGGAGGGGCGCGCGGATGGTGAGTAGCCGTACCCGCCGGCCGCCCGTCCAGCGCGCCTTCAAGCGGCCCGCCGTCTCCCGCGCGCCGCGCGACAACGCCGTACGGCGGCTCTACGCGCGTGCGCGCAGGGCCTGGGACCGGCCGCTGACCGCGTACTACCTGATCCTGGGCGGCAGCCTGCTGATCACCGTGCTCGGCCTGGTGATGGTCTACTCGGCCTCGCAGATCACGGCGTTGCAGCTGTCGCTGCCGGGGTCGTACTTCTTCCGCAAGCAGTTCCTGGCCGCGGTGATCGGCGGCGCGCTGATGCTGATCGCCGCGCGGATGCCGGTGAAGCTGCACCGGGCTTTGGCGTACCCGATCCTGGCGGGCGCCGTCTTTCTGATGGCCCTGGTACAGGTGCCCGGGATAGGGGTGGCGGTCAACGGCAACCAGAACTGGATCTCGGTCGGCGGCCCCTTCCAGCTCCAGCCCAGCGAGTTCGGCAAGCTCGCCCTGGTGCTGTGGGGCGCCGATCTGCTCGCCCGCAAGCAGGACAAGCGGCTGCTGACCCAGTGGAAGCACATGCTGGTGCCGCTCGTCCCGGTGGCGTTCATGCTGCTCGGGCTCATCATGCTCGGCGGCGACATGGGCACGGCGATCATCCTGACCGCGATCCTGTTCGGGCTGCTGTGGATCGCGGGGGCGCCCACGCGACTGTTCGCGGGCGTGCTGTCGGTGGCCGCGCTGATCGGTGTGTTCCTCATCAAGACCAGCGAGAACCGTATGGCGCGGCTCACCTGCCTCGGCTCCACCGACGCCGACCAGTGCTGGCAGGCCGTGCACGGTCTCTACGCCCTCGCCTCGGGCGGAATCTTTGGCTCCGGCCTCGGCGCCAGTGTGGAAAAATGGGGTCAACTCCCGGAAGCGCACACCGACTTCATCTTCGCCGTCACCGGTGAGGAACTGGGCCTGGCGGGGACGCTGTCGGTGCTCGCCCTCTTCGCGGCTCTAGGCTATGCGGGTATCCGCGTGGCCGGACGCACGGAGGACCCCTTCGTGAGGTATGCCGCGGGAGGCGTGACCACCTGGATCACCGCTCAGGCAGTGATCAACATGGGTGCGGTGCTCGGTCTGCTGCCGATCGCCGGAGTCCCGCTCCCGCTGTTCTCCTACGGGGGATCAGCCCTGCTGCCGACCATGTTCGCCATCGGGCTGCTGATCGCCTTCGCGCGCGACGAGCCCGCTGCGCGGGCGGCGCTTGCGATGCGGCAACCCCGCTTTGGTAGAAAGCGCGGTGGACGCCCTTCGGGGCCCGGCAGATGGAACACGATGCGACGGCGCGCCTCGGCGGCGCGCTCGTCCGGAGAGCGGTGAATTTCGGTGCATGTCGTACTCGCCGGCGGGGGAACCGCAGGCCACATCGAGCCCGCGCTCGCCCTCGCGGACGCCCTGCGCAGGCAGGACCCGACCGTGGGGATCACGGCCCTGGGCACGGAGCGCGGCCTGGAGACCCGGCTCGTGCCGGAGCGCGGGTACGAACTCGCGCTGATCCCCGCCGTACCCCTGCCGCGCAAGCCGACGCCCGAGCTGATCACCGTTCCGGGTCGGCTGCGGGGCACGATCAAGGCGACCGAGCAGATCCTGGAGCGCACCAAGGCGGACGCCGTCGTCGGCTTCGGCGGCTATGTGGCCCTGCCCGGCTACCTCGCCGCCAAGCGCCTGGGCGTGCCGATCATCATCCACGAGGCCAACGCCCGCCCCGGCCTCGCCAACAAGATCGGTTCGCGGTACGCCGCCCAGGTCGCCGTCTCCACGCCCGACAGCAAGCTCCGGGGTGCCCGTTACATCGGCATCCCGCTGCGCCGCTCCATCGCCACCCTGGACCGGGCCGCCAGGCGCGCCGAGGCCCGTGCCGCCTTCGGGCTCGACCTCAATCTGCCGACCCTGCTGGTCTCCGGTGGCTCGCAGGGTGCCCGCCGCCTCAACGAGGTGGTCCAGCAGGTCGCGCCGTACCTCCAGCAGGCCGGCATCCAGATCCTGCACGCGGTCGGCCCGAAGAACGAACTGCCGCAGGTGCAGCAGATGCCGGGAATGCCCCCGTACATCCCGGTACCGTACGTGGACCGGATGGACCTCGCGTACGCCGCGGCCGACATGATGCTCTGCCGCGCGGGCGCGATGACCGTCGCCGAACTCTCCGCCGTCGGGCTCCCGGCCGCGTACGTCCCGCTGCCCATCGGCAACGGCGAACAGCGGCTGAACGCCCAGCCGGTGGTCAAGGCCGGCGGCGGAGTGCTGGTCGACGACGCGGAACTGACGCCCGCCTGGGTCCAGCAGAACGTGCTGCCCGTGCTCGCCGACCCGCACCGGCTGTACCAGATGTCCCGTGCCGCCGCCGAGTTCGGCCGCCGGGACGCCGACGACCTGCTCGTCGGCATGGTGTACGAGGCGATCGCCGCGCGGCACCGCCAGTAACGACCGGCGAGTGAGCCGAAGGGGCGCGCCGGTGCCGAGAGGTCGAGCGCGCAGGCCCGAAGGGCTGAGCGCGGTCGGGCTCTCGGCACCGGCTGGAGCGCCCCGGAGGTGAACCGAGCCAGGAAAAAGGAGGGCGCGTGGCCGGATCGACGACCGCCGAGCGCGGTGCGCACGAGGACCTGGAGTCCGGCCCGCTCCGGCTGCCGCGCCCGGGGCGGCTGCCCGGTCCTCGTACGCTCATCATCCTTGCCGTCGCCGTGGTGTTGCTCGCCGCCGGCTCCCTCTGGGTCCTCTACGGCTCCCAGTGGCTGCGCGTGGAGCGGGTGACGGTCTCGGGGACGGGTGTCCTGACGCCGGCGCAGGTGGAGGAGGCGGCCGACGTACCGCTCGGGGCACCCCTGATTTCCGTCGACACCGATGCGATTGAGGCACGACTGCGTCGGAAATTGCCCCGAATTGACTCGGTTGATGTGGTCCGTTCCTGGCCCCATGGAATCGGGCTGAAAGTGATCGAGCGCACTCCGGTTCTGATTGTCGAAAAGGCCGCAGGTGCAGAAAATGGGGGCAAGTACGTCGAAGTGGACGCCAAGGGCGTGCGATTTGCGACGGTTTCGCAGGCGCCCAAGGGTGTCCCGGCGCTGGAATTGTCGGTGTCCCGGTCGGGTTCGACCGCCGCGAGTCTGCGCCGGTTCGGTGAGGACCGGCTGGTGCGCGAGGCGGTCCGGGTCGCCGGTGCCCTTCCGTCCGCCGTCGCGCGGGACGCCCGGACCGTCAAGGTCCGTTCGTACGACTCCATCTCGCTGGAGTTGAGCGGCGGCCGGACCGTCGTGTGGGGAAGTGCCGAGAAGGGCAGGGCGAAGGCGGCCACGCTCACCGCGCTGATGAAAGCGGCGCCCGGTGCAACGCACTTCGACGTGAGCGTTCCCACCGCCCCTGCGTCATCAGGGAGTTGACGCACATCCGCGCAGGCCAGCACCCTGGTTGGGCACCGCTACGGCTGATCACATAGGGTGAAAAGAAAAACGGGAGGTTCGGCGTGTTCGTTGAACGTGCGCCACTTGTCGACTTAGTGTCCTGTTCAGAAGACTCCAGGGAACAGACATACTGGTAACCCTAAACTTCAGCGTTAGGGTTCGGGTCGGCACTACGGACCGTCCCAATCGGCATCCGTCGTCACCTCGCTCCATCGTGAAGTGGCGACCCGTAAATCGAGGCGAGAGGCCTTCGACGTGGCAGCACCGCAGAACTACCTCGCAGTCATCAAGGTCATCGGTGTCGGCGGCGGTGGTGTCAATGCCATCAACCGAATGATCGAGGTCGGTCTCAAGGGTGTCGAGTTCATCGCGATCAACACCGACGCCCAGGCGCTGTTGATGAGCGACGCCGACGTCAAGCTCGACGTCGGCCGTGAACTCACCCGCGGACTCGGCGCCGGAGCCAACCCGGCCGTCGGCCGCAAGGCCGCCGAGGACCACCGCGAGGAGATCGAGGAGGTCCTCAAGGGGGCCGACATGGTCTTCGTGACGGCCGGTGAAGGCGGCGGCACCGGCACCGGCGGCGCGCCCGTCGTGGCCAACATCGCACGCAACCTCGGCGCCCTCACCATCGGTGTGGTCACCCGCCCGTTCACCTTCGAGGGACGGCGCCGCGCCAACCAGGCCGAGGACGGCATCGCCGAGCTGCGCGACGAGGTCGACACCCTCATCGTCATCCCGAACGACCGGCTGCTGTCCATCTCGGACCGCCAGGTCTCGGTGCTCGACGCCTTCAAGTCCGCCGACCAGGTCCTGCTCTCCGGTGTCCAGGGCATCACCGACCTCATCACCACGCCCGGCCTGATCAACCTCGACTTCGCCGACGTCAAGTCCGTGATGTCCGAGGCCGGTTCCGCCCTCATGGGCATCGGCTCGGCCCGCGGCGACGACCGCGCGGTGGCCGCCGCCGAGATGGCGATCTCCTCGCCGCTCCTCGAAGCCTCCATCGACGGCGCCCGGGGCGTCCTGCTCTCCATCTCCGGCGGTTCCGACCTCGGCCTGTTCGAGATCAACGAGGCCGCGCAGCTGGTCAGCGAGGCCGCGCACCCCGAGGCCAACATCATCTTCGGTGCGGTGATCGACGACGCCCTCGGCGACGAGGTCCGGGTCACGGTCATCGCCGCCGGCTTCGACGGGGGCCAGCCCCCGGCCAAGCGGGACAACATCCTGGGCTCGTCCTCGGCCAAGCGCGAGGACCCCACGCCCGTACGGCCCACCGAGAGCCGCCCCTCCTTCGGCTCGCTCGGCAGCGTCACCCCGCGCGAGGAGACGCCGGAGCCCGCCCCGGAGCCGGCGAACGAACTCCCGGTCGCCCCGCCGGTGCCGCCGTCCCGGTCCTACTCGGACAGTGCGGCCGAGGAACTGGACGTGCCGGACTTCCTCAAGTGATAGGGCAGCGCTCCGGAACGAGCACGAGCGGCGCGCACTTCGCCTTCACCGACCGGTGGGGCGGGGTGAGCGCCGCTCCGTACGAGGAGCTCAACCTTGGCGCGGCGGTCGGCGACGACCCCGACGCCGTACGTACGAACCGGGAGCTGGCGGCCAAGTCGCTGGGACTGGACCCGGCCGACGTGGTCTGGATGAACCAGGTGCACCGGGCGGACGTGGCCGTGGTCGACGGACCGAGGGGCTCCGCCGGCGTCCCGTGCGTCGACGCGGTCGTCACCGCCCGGCGTGGCCTCGCCCTCGCCGTACTCACCGCCGACTGCGTGCCCGTCCTCCTCGCCGATCCGGTCGCCGGAGTGGTGGCCGCCGCCCACGCGGGACGGCCCGGCATGGTCGCCGGGGTCGTCCCCGCCGCTGTACGGACCATGGTGGAACTCGGCGCCGAGCCCTCCCGGATCGTCGCCCGCACCGGGCCCGCGGTGTGCGGCCGGTGTTACGAGGTACCCGAGACGATGCGCGCCGAGGTCGCGACCGTCGAGCCGGTGGCGTACGCCGAGACGAGTTGGGGCACACCTTCCGTCGACGTGAGCGCCGGAGTGCACGCGCAGCTCGATCGGCTCGGGGTGTGCGACCGGGAGCAGTCGCCGGTGTGCACGCTGGAGTCGGCCGACCACTTCTCGTACCGCCGCGACGGCGCCACCGGGCGGCTCGCGGGCTATGTCTGGCTGGACTGATGGGGCATGACGGACCGTAAGGCTCAACTCGCCGGAAATCTGGCGAAGGTGGAGGAACGTATCGCCGCCGCGTGCGTGGCCGCGGGGCGCAAGCGCGACGAGGTGACGCTGATCGTGGTCACCAAGACGTATCCCGCGAGCGATGTGCGCATCCTGTCGGAACTCGGTGTGCGCCACGTCGCCGAGAACAAGGACCAGGACGCGGCACCCAAGGCCGCCGCATGCTCGGATCTGCCGCTTACGTGGCATTTCGTCGGTCAGTTGCAGACCAACAAAGTCCGTTCCGTTGTCGGTTACGCGGATCTTGTGCAGTCCGTCGATCGTTCCAAGCTCGTGGCGGTTCTTTCGAGGGAGGCGGTGCGGGCCGGGCGCGAGGTGGGGTGTCTCCTCCAGGTCGCGCTCGATGTGAAGGAGAGCGGCCGGGGGGTGCGAGGGGGCGTCGGGCCTGGCGGAATCGAAGAGTTGGCCGATCTCGTGGCGAGTTCACCGGGGCTCAGGCTCGACGGGCTGATGACCGTCGCGCCGCTCAGCGGAGCGTACGCGGGGCGCGAACGGGCCGCGTTCGAGCGGTTGATGGATTTGTCGACTGCGCTGCGCAGAGCCCATCCGGCTGCGAACATGGTCTCGGCAGGGATGAGTGCGGACCTCGAACAGGCTGTGGCCGCCGGAGCGACACATGTACGCGTCGGCACCGCGGTACTCGGAGTCCGCCCCAGGCTCGGGTAACGTCGCCAAGAAGTCGGACCACAGCAGAAAATATGGTCATTACCGCTGATAGGCGGGCATAACGACCTCGTGGATCGCGGGCACTTGGTTATTCGTCAGTCGATCCACCACAGAGCGGAGGACTCAGAGCATGGCCGGCGCGATGCGCAAGATGGCGGTCTACCTCGGCCTCGTGGAGGACGATGGGTACGACGGCCGGGGATTCGACCCCGATGACGACTTCGAACCCGAGCTCGACCCGGAGCCCGAGCGGGACCGCCGACGACACGAGCCGGCGCACCAGTCACACCAGCCCCAACGGGACGAATCGGTACGAGCGGTGCAGTCCTCCGTGCAGCGCGAACCGGCAGCGCATTCCGCTTCGCTGTCTGCGGAATCGGTGCGACCCGCCCGGATCGCGCCCGTGGCATCCATCACACCAGAACGTCAGAGCATGGAGAAGAACGCACCGGTGATCATGCCCAAGGTCGTGTCCGAACGAGAGCCTTACCGGATCACCACACTCCACCCCCGGACCTACAACGAGGCCCGTACCATCGGGGAACACTTCCGTGAGGGCACTCCGGTGATCATGAATCTCACTGAGATGGATGACACAGATGCGAAGCGACTTGTCGACTTTGCGGCCGGTTTGGTGTTTGGTCTTCACGGCAGTATTGAGAGGGTGACGCAGAAGGTGTTCCTGTTGTCGCCTGCTAACGTCGATGTCACGGCGGAGGACAAGGCCCGCATCGCAGAGGGCGGGTTCTTCAACCAGAGCTGAGACGAACAACCAGACCGATGTACGGGAAACAGGGGAGAGGGAAGCACGGATCATGAGCGTGGTTTGGCAGGTGCTCTACGTCGCGCTGATGTGTTTCCTCATCGTGCTGATCTTCCGGTTGGTCATGGACTACGTCTTCCAGTTCGCCCGCTCATGGCAACCCGGCAAGGCGATGGTGGTCGTTCTGGAGGCCACCTACACTGTCACTGATCCACCGCTCAAGCTTCTGCGGCGGTTCATCCCGCCGCTACGTCTCGGGGGCGTGGCACTTGACCTGTCCTTCTTCGTATTGATGATCATCGTCTACATCCTCATCTCCATCGTGAACAATCTCGCGAGGTGACTGTGGACGATACGGTCTTGCCGACTGCCGATGACTACGTTGAGGTGAAGAGATGCCGTTGACCCCCGAGGACGTGCGGAACAAGCAGTTCACGACCGTCCGCCTCCGAGAAGGCTATGACGAGGACGAGGTCGATGCCTTCCTCGACGAGGTCGAAGCCGAACTGACGCGCCTGCTGCGCGAGAACGAGGACCTGCGCGCCAAGCTGGCCGCCGCGACCCGTGCCGCCGCGCAGAACCAGCAGAACATGCGCAAGCCGCCGGAGGGGCCCGGTCCTCAGGATCAGCAGCAGGGTGGCATGCAACAGCAGGGTGGCATGCAGCAGCAGGGCATGCGCGGTCCCGGTCAAGGCGGTCCTGTGCCCGCCGGGATATCGGGCCCGCCGCAGCAGCAGATGGGTGGCCCCATGGGTGGTCCGCCCCAGCTGCCCAGCGGTGCTCCGCAGCTGCCGGCCGGTCCTGGCGGCCAGGGCGGTCCGGGAGGCCCGCAGGGTCCCGGTCCGATGGGCCAGGGCGGTCCGATGGGGCAGGGCGGTCCGATGGGCCAGCCTCAGCAGATGGGCCAGCCCCCCATGCAGCAACAGCAGATGGGCGGCCCGATGGGCGGTCCCATGGGCGGCGGCCCCGGCCTGCCCGGTCAGGGCCCTGGTGGCGACAGCGCCGCCCGTGTCCTCTCGCTGGCCCAGCAGACCGCCGACCAGGCGATCGCCGAGGCCCGCTCCGAGGCCAACAAGATCGTCGGCGAGGCCCGCAGCCGCGCCGAGGGTCTGGAGCGCGACGCCCGCGCCAAGGCCGACGCCCTTGAGCGGGACGCGCAGGAGAAGCACCGTGTCGCGATGGGCTCGCTGGAGTCCGCCCGCGCCACGCTGGAGCGCAAGGTCGAGGACCTGCGTGGCTTCGAGCGCGAGTACCGCACCCGCCTGAAGTCCTACCTGGAGTCGCAGCTGCGTCAGCTGGAGACCCAGGCGGACGACTCGCTGGCTCCGCCGCGCACCCCCGCGACCGCGTCGCTTCCGCCGTCCCCGGCGCCCTCCATGGCCCCGGCCGGCGCGAGCGCCCCGTCCTACGGCGGCAACCAGGGGATGGGTGGCGCGCCGAGTCCTGCCGCTCCGTCCTACGGCGGTCAGCAGCAGATGTCTCCGGCCATGACCCAGCCCATGGCCCCGGTCCGCCCGCAGGGCCCGTCCCCCATGGGCCAGGCCCCCTCTCCGATGCGCGGTTTCCTGATCGACGAGGACGACAACTGACGGCCTCTTGTACGCCTCAGGCGTCGGCAGCGTTCAAAGGGCGAGGCCCCGGATTTCTCCGGGGCCTCGCCCCCTTTTACGCGGGTTGATGGCGGTGGAGACGGCGAGGGCCCCGGGAAATTCCGGGGCCGAGCCCAGTGGGCATGGGATAGCGTGCCCGCAGCGCTGGGGTGCGTAGCGCAGTTGGTTGTCGCGCCTCGACAGCATCTAGGAGGACGCCGGTTCGAATCCGGCCCGCCCCAGCGCCTCCGTCGCCTTCCGTGACGCCGAGAGCCCGGACCCTTCACGGGTCCGGGCTCTCGTACGGGCAGTGCTCATGCCTTCAGGCGGTGCTCATGCCTTTCGCAGACGGAATGTCAGCGACAGACCCTCGTCCGTGAACGGGTCCCCGTACGAGTCGTCCGCCTCGCCCTCGGCGAAGTCCGTCGCGAGGACCTCGTCGGCGATGAGGCCGGAGTGGTCGGACAGGGCGGCGACGACCGCCGGGTCCGTGGCCGTCCAGCGCAGCGCGATGCGGTCGGCGACGTCGAGGCCGCTGTTCTTGCGGGCCTCCTGGATCAGGCGGATCGCGTCACGGGCGAGGCCGGCACGGCGCAGCTCCTCGGTGATCTCCAGGTCCAACGCCACCGTGGCACCGGAGTCGGACGCCACCGACCAGCCCTCGCGCGGGGTCTCGGTGATGATCACCTCGTCCGGGGCCAGGGTGACCGTCTCGCCGTCGACCTCGACCGACGCCGTGCCCGCACGCAGGGCCAGGGACAGGGCGGCCGCGTCGGCGCCCGCGATGGCCTTGGCCACGTCCTGGACGCGCTTGCCGAACCGCTTGCCCAGGGCGCGGAAGTTGGCCTTCGCCGTGGTGTCCACCAGGGAGCCGCCGCCCGTTGGACCAACGGAGGAATCTGTGAGGGACGCGAGCGCCTCGACGTTCAGCTCCTCCGTGATCTGCGTGTGCAGTTCGGGGTCGAGCGCGTCGAAGCCCGTCGCCGCGACCAGCGCGCGGGACAGCGGCTGGCGGGTCTTCACACCCGACTCCGCGCGCGTGGCACGGCCGAGCTCCACGAGACGCCGTACGAGCACCATCTGCCTCGACAGCTCCGGGTCGATGGCGGTCAGGTCCGCCTCCGGCCAGGACGACAGGTGTACGGACTCGGGGGCGCCCGGGGTGACCGGCACGACCAGGTCCTGCCAGACCCGCTCGGTGATGAACGGGGTCAGCGGGGCCATCAGCCTCGTGACCGTCTCGACGACCTCGTGCAGGGTACGCAGCGCCGCCTTGTCGCCCTGCCAGAAGCGGCGACGGGACCGGCGTACGTACCAGTTGGACAGATCGTCGACGAACGCCGACAGGAGCTTGCCGGCCCGCTGGGTGTCGTACGCCTCCAGGGACTGGGTCACCTGGTCGGTGAGCGCGTGGAGTTCGGAGAGCAGCCAGCGGTCCAGGACCGGGCGGTCGGCCGGGGCCGGGTCGGCCTCGGACGGCGCCCAGTTCGACGTACGGGCGTACAGGGCCTGGAAGGCGACCGTGTTCCAGTACGTCAGGAGCGTCTTGCGGACGACCTCCTGGATCGTGCCGTGCCCCACACGCCGCGCCGCCCACGGGGAACCGCCGGCCGCCATGAACCAGCGCACCGCGTCCGCGCCGTGCTGATCCATCAGCGGGATCGGCTGCAGGATGTTGCCCAGGTGCTTGGACATCTTGCGGCCGTCCTCGGCGAGGATGTGGCCGAGACAGACGACGTTCTCGTACGACGACTTGTCGAAGACCAGCGTGCCGACGGCCATCAGCGTGTAGAACCAGCCGCGGGTCTGGTCGATGGCCTCGCTGATGAACTGCGCCGGGTAGCGGGACTCGAAGAGCTCCTTGTTCTTGTACGGGTAGCCCCACTGCGCGAATGGCATCGAACCCGAGTCGTACCAGGCGTCGATGACCTCCGGCACGCGCGTGGCCGTCTTGCCGCACCCGTCCTCGGGGCAGGCGAAGGTGACCTCGTCGATGTACGGGCGGTGCGGGTCCAGGCCCGACTGGTCGGTGCCCGTCAACCCGGTGAGCTCCGCGCGGGAGCCGACGCAGGTGAGGTGGTCGTCCTCGCAGCGCCAGATCGGCAGCGGGGTGCCCCAGTAGCGGCTGCGGGACAGCGCCCAGTCGATGTTGTTGTTCAGCCAGTCGCCGAAGCGGCCGTGCTTGACCGTGTCCGGGTACCAGTTGGTCTTCTCGTTCTCCTGGAGGAGGCGGTCCTTGACCGCGGTGGTGCGGATGTACCAGGACGGCTGCGCGTAGTAGAGAAGCGCGGTGTGGCAGCGCCAGCAGTGCGGGTAGCTGTGCTCGTACGGGATGTGCTTGAAGAGCAGACCGCGGTTCTGGAGGTCTTCGGTGAGCTTTTCGTCCGCCTTCTTGAAGAAGACGCCGCCCACGAGCGGGACGTCCTCTGCGAAGGTGCCGTCCGGGCGCACGGGGTTGACCACCGGCAGGCCGTACGCGCGGCAGACCTTGAGGTCGTCCTCACCGAAAGCGGGCGACTGGTGGACCAGACCCGTACCGTCCTCGGTCGTGACGTACTCGGCGTTGACGACGAAATGCGCCTCGGCAGGGCTGTGCTTGTTGGTTCCCTCGCTGACGCTCGGGAACTCCACAAGCTCGAACGGACGTTGATACGTCCAGCGCTCCATCTCGGCGCCGGTGAAGGTCTGGCCGGTGCTCTCCCAGTCCTCGCCGAGCGCCTTGCCGACGAGCGGCTCGGCGACGACGAGCTTCTCCTCGCCGTTCGTCGCGACCACATAGGTGACGTCTGGGTGCGCGGCGACGGCCGTGTTGGACACCAGGGTCCAGGGGGTCGTCGTCCACACCACGAGCGCGGCCTCGCCGGCGAGCGGACCGGAGGTGAGCGGGAAACGGACGTACACCGAGGGATCGACGACCGTCTCGTAGCCCTGCGCCAGCTCGTGGTCGGACAGGCCGGTGCCGCAGCGGGGGCACCAGGGGGCGACGCGGTGGTCCTGGACCAGCAGATCCTTGTTGAAGATCTCCTTGAGCGACCACCAGACGGACTCCACGTACTCGGGGTCCATCGTGACGTAGGCGTCGTCGAGGTCGACCCAGTAGCCCATGCGGTTCGTCAGCGCGGTGAAGGCGTCGGTGTGACGGAGGACGGACTCGCGGCACTTGGCGTTGAACTCGGCGATGCCGTACGCCTCGATGTCCTTCTTGCCGCTGAAGCCGAGCTCCTTCTCGACCGCCAGCTCGACCGGGAGGCCGTGACAGTCCCAGCCGGCCTTGCGGGCCACGTGGTAGCCGCGCATGGTGCGGAAGCGGGGGAAGACGTCCTTGAAGACGCGGGCCTCGATGTGGTGGGCACCCGGCATGCCGTTGGCGGTGGGCGGGCCCTCGTAGAACACCCACTCGGGGCGGCCCTCGGACTGCTCCAGGCTCCTGGCGAAGATCTTCTGCTCGCGCCAGAAGTCGAGCACGGCGTGCTCAAGCGCGGGCAGGTCGACCTGGGCGGGCACCTGGCGGTACGTCGGCGCTGTCATCAGCGAGCTTCCTCCAACGGACTTGCTGCCTTCCGTCGGAGGGACGAGAGCCTTCTTTCTGCCTACGCCGTGTGCGGCGCGCTCCCGCGGTACCACCCTCCTTGGCTCCCCCGTGCGTCGTACGCACCAGCGAGCCCCCTCATTGAGGTCGCGATGCCGGTTCTACTCGCCGGGGCGCATGGGCTTCGGCTTTCTTCCGGCGGCTCCGGGGTGATCTTCACGTCGCGCTCGCCCCCGGGCTTCCACCGTCCCCGGGTCGCTCATGGCTGCGTACGGCGCTACTCGTCCCCATCCGCGCTTTTCGCTCCGCCCAGTGTACGGCGCCGTGGGGACAGCGGCCGACCGGTTTTCCGGCGGCTGCGGGCGGGGGCGGCGGCGAGCTGTCGCGGCTTTGGCGGCGTTGGCGCGGTGACCTGCGGGATGGCCTTCGCGGTGACCCGAATGGCGCGGTCGAGGCGTCCGGATCCTGGGATGCCCGGGTCGGCGGATTACCCGGCGGGGAGCTGGGCACAACGGATGCAAGCTTGGCGCGCTTCACCGCGAGGCGGGCGAATCGGGCGGTGCGCCCCGTTGCCGCCGGACTCAAGTCGATTTATCGTCCCAGCACGATTCGCGAGCAAGATCACAATATGTGAAGGGGCCGCGGCCATGGTGGCGAAGGACATGCGCGGCAAGAAGCGGACGGGGGGCGCGGTCGGCCGCGCCCAGGGGACGGCGAAGCCGGTGAAGACGGTACGGGCGGCTGCCGCCGGGGCGAAGGGGAGCGGTGCGGCTGCCACCGGGGGTGAGGAGGCCCCGGGGGCCGGGGCGGGGGGCGTCGCCGAGGAGCGGGTTGCCGAGAGGACGGTTGCCGAGAAGACGGGGACCAGGAAGACCGTGGCCAAGAAGGCGACGGCCAAGAAGACGGCCGCCAAGAAGACGGCCGCCAAGACCACCGCCCGGAAATCGGCTGCCGCCGAGGTGGCTGCCGAGCGGGGGCCTGCTGTGAAGGCGGAGGGCGAGCGGTCGGCCGCGGCGAAGGCGAAGAAGGGGAGCGCTTCGAAGCGGGCCGCTACAGGGGCGCCTGCCGCGAAGCCCGCGGGGCGGGCCAAGGCGGCGACCGGGAGAGCAGCGGCCAAGAAGACGGCCGGCGCGGAGGCCGTTGGCGAGAGGGCCGGTGGTGGGAAGCGTGGTGCCAAGAAGAGGGCGGTTTCGAAGACGGCTTCCTCGGAGGAGGCGGTTGCGGGGGAGGGGCCCGGGGAGTCCGCAGGCGCGAAGACTGCTGGTGTTGGGACAACTGGTGTGCCGGGCGGGAAGCGTGCTCCCAAGAGGGGGGCTGTTTCGAAGACGACCTCTTCGGAGGAAGCGGTCACGGGGAAGATTCCTGAGGGGGCGGTGGGTGCGAAGGGCGCCGCCGGTGCGGGGACGGGTGGTGGGGACGCCGTCGGCAAGAAAGCCGCCGGTAGGAAACGCGTCGCCAAGAAGGCGGCAACTTCGAGGGCTGCCCCCTCGAAGGCGGTGGTCGAGGAAGGAGGCCCGGAGAAACCGGCGGCCCGGAAGACGGCCCGGACGAAGACAGCGGCGAAGAAGTCGGCCACGAAGAAGACCGGCGGTAAGGCGGCCCGGATGGACGTTGGCGGTATGGCGGCCGGAGTGGAGGGGGGCGGTGCCAAGGCGGTGTCGAAGCGTGGTGGAAAGGCGGTGGCGAAGAAGTCGGCCGTGAAGAGGACGGGCGGTAGGGCGGCCGGGGTGGCAGCTGGTGGTAAGGCCGCCGGAATGGAGGACGGTGCCGAGGCAGTCGCTGTGAGGAGTGGTGCCACGGCGGCGTCGAAGAAGGGCGGAGGGAGGGCGGCCGCGAAGAAGTCGGCTGCGAAGAGGGCCGGCGGTAAGGCAGCCGGAGAGGACGCCGGCGGCAAGGTGGTCGCGGAGGGCGCCGGTGGGGAGGCAGTGGCGGAGAGAGACGGCGTCGCGGCTGTCGTCGGGGGGAGCGGCGCGGATCCGGAGCGGGGTGGGGGGACGGGAGCCGCTGTGGAGGAGAGGGCCGTCGGGCGGGGCGGGAGAAGGAAGAGCACGTCCACGAAGCGTGTGGTCAAGAAGAGCACGGCCAAGAAGGCGGGCGCGGTCGAGGCCGCGGAGATGACGGGAGCCACGACAGTGGTTGCGAAGAAGAGTCCTGGCACGGCCACGGCGGCGAAGAAGCCCACCGCCGTTCCCAAGGCACGAGTCGCCGCGGCGGAGCCCGGCGAGCTCGCGGTGCGCCCCGGTGAAGACCCCTGGACCCCGGAAGAGGTCGAGGAGGCGCGTGCGGAGCTGCAGTCGGAGGCGATGCGGCTGCGGGCCGAGCTCGACGCCTCCGAACGGGCCCTCACGGGCCTGATGCGCGACTCCGGGGACGGCGCGGGCGACGACCAGGCCGACACCGGCACGAAGAACATCACGCGCGAGCACGAGATGGCGCTCGCGCACAACGCGCGCGAGATGCTCGACCAGACCGAGCGCGCCCTGCAACGGCTCGACGCGGGTACCTACGGGCTCTGCGAGAACTGCGGCAACCCCATCGGCAAGGCGCGTATGCAGGCCTTCCCGCGGGCCACCCTGTGCGTCGCGTGCAAGCAGAAGCAGGAACGCCGCTACTGAGTGCCGCCTGAGCACCTGCTCCGCGAGGGTGGTGTCGTACTCTCGTCCTCAGTCAGGCACCTAGGTTGAGGGACTCACGTGGCAGAGGCGGAGCGCATCATCGGTACGCCGGATATCCCAGGGGAGGCGGGGGCCGAGCCGGAGCAGTCCGCGGGTCGCGCGGCTTCGGACGAGCGGTCCGACCCGGCCGCCCCTTCCGCCTCCGGGGACGGGGCTCCGGCGTCCGGAAACGCGTCCAGTAACGGTTCTGCGGTACCCGTTTCCGATTCAAGTTCCGGCTCCGGTTCCGATTCCGGTTCCCCCGAGACCGTGGACGACAGCGAGGGCGCCGCCGAGCGACCCAAGGGCCGGCGGCGCGTCGCCGTGCTGTTCGCGGTCGCCGCGCTGGCGTACGCTCTCGACCTCGTCAGCAAGATCATCGTGGTCGCGAAGCTGGAGCACCACCCCCCGATCGAGATCATCGGGGACTGGCTGAAGTTCGAGGCGATCCGCAACGCGGGCGCGGCCTTCGGCTTCGGCGAGGCGTTCACGGTCATCTTCACGCTGATCGCGGCGGCCGTGATCGTGGTGATCATCCGCCTCGCGCGCAAGCTGTACAGCCTCCCCTGGGCCATCGCGCTCGGCCTGCTGCTCGGCGGTGCGCTGGGCAACCTGACCGACCGGATCTTCCGCTCGCCGGGCGTCTTCGAGGGCGCCGTCGTGGACTTCATCGCGCCCAAGGGCTTCGCGGTCTTCAACCTCGCAGACTCCGCGATCGTCTGCGGCGGCATCCTGATCGTGCTGCTGTCGTTCCGGGGACTCGACCCGGACGGGACCGTCCACAAGGACTGAGCGAGGACTGGCCGAGGCTGAGCGAGGGCCGAGTACCCGGACTTGCGTACGGGGCTGTCGTACCCGTCCTGCATACTCGACGGGTGAGCACGATTCCCGAGATCCGTACCCTGCCCGTGCCCGACGGCCTGGAGGGCGAGCGCGTCGACGCCGCCATCTCCCGCATGTTCGGCTTCTCCCGTACGAAGGCGGCCGAGCTGGCCGGGGCAGGCAAGGTGTTGGTCGACGGCACGGTGGTCGGCAAGTCCGAGCGGGTGCGCGGCGGCTCCTGGCTGGAGGTCGAGATGCCGCAGGCGCCCGCGCCGGTGCAGGTGGTCGCCGAGCCGGTCGAGGGCATGGAGATCGTGCACGACGACGATGACGTGGTCGTGATCGTCAAGCCGGTCGGCGTGGCCGCGCACCCCAGCCCGGGCTGGTCGGGGCCGACCGTCATCGGCGGTCTCGCCGCCGCCGGGTACCGGATCTCCACCTCGGGCGCCGCCGAGCGCCAGGGCATCGTGCACCGGCTCGACGTGGGCACGTCGGGTCTGATGGCGGTGGCCAAGTCGGAGTACGCGTACACGTTCCTGAAGCGCCAGTTCAAGGAGCGTACGGTCGACAAGCGCTACCACGCGCTGGTCCAGGGCCACCCCGACCCGACGAGCGGCACGATCGACGCCCCCATCGGGCGGCACCCGAACCACGACTACAAGTGGGCGGTCACGGCCGACGGCAAGCCCTCGGTCACGCACTACGACCTGGTCGAGGCCTTCCGCGCGGCCTCCCTGCTCGACATCAAGCTGGAGACCGGGCGTACCCACCAGATCCGCGTCCACATGGCCGCCCACCGGCACCCGTGCGTGGGCGATCTGACGTACGGCGCCGACCCGACGCTCGCCAGACGGCTCGGCCTGACCCGCCAGTGGCTGCACGCCGTACGGCTCGGCTTCGAGCACCCCGGCGACGGAGAGTGGGTCGAGTTCGCGAGCGACTACCCCGAGGACCTGCAGAAGGCGCTCGACCAGGTGCGTGAGGAGAGCTGGGCATGAGCTCCGGCCATGTGGTGCGGCTCGCCGAGGACGCCGCCGACCGCGAGGCCTGCCGGGCCGTACGCAAAGAGGTCTTCGTCGTCGAGCAGGGGGTCCCCGAGGAGCTCGAATACGACGTGTACGACGCCGGTGCCGTGCATGTACTGGCCGTGCGGGACGACGGGGTGCCGCTCGGGACCGGGCGGCTCCTGTACGGGGCGGCTGCCGCCGGGAAGACCGGGGGTGACCTGAGCGTCGGGTCCCTGGGGCGGCTCGCTGTCACCAAGTCGGCTCGGGGGCTGGGCCTAGGGGCGGCTCTGGTGCGGGCCCTTGAGGATGCGGCACGCGCGCGTGGGCTGGTGGCGGTGGATCTGCACGCGCAGACGCATGCGATGGGGTTCTACGAGCGGCTGGGGTATGTGGCGTACGGGCCGGAGTTCCCCGATGCCGGGATAGCGCATCGGGCGATGCGCCGCTCTCTTTGAGGGGGTTCTCCCACCCGCGCACCGCCCGTGCTGCTCGGCTACACGTGCTGCTTTCCTGTGGAGGTTGACCGCCGTTGGCGGCTGCGGGAGGCGTTTTCGTTCGTCGTGGGCTGTTCGATCGTACGATCGGATCATGGCTCGCAATGTTGTGATCAGTGGTGGTGGTACGGGGATCGGGCTGGCCGCGGCGCGTGTCTTCGCCGCGGACGGGGATCAGGTCCTGCTGCTCGGGCGGCGGGCCGAGGTGCTGGAGAAGGCCGGGGTGCCGGGTGCGCTGATGTATGCGGCCGATCTCGGGGAGCCCGGGAGCGTGCGGGGGGTCGGTGAGTTCGTGGCCCGTGAGTTCGGGACCGTGGATGTGCTGGTCCACAGTGCCGGGGGAAGCGGGCTGCTGGAGCCGCGGGTCGAGAGCGATGACCCGTTGGAAGTCGTCGCGCACGACTGGGCCGTCAACTTCCGGTTGAACACACTGACCGCGGTGCTGCTCACGACGGTGTTGAGCGATCGGCTGGCCTCGCCCGGTGGGCGGGTGTTGTTCCTCAGCTCGATCGCCGCCTACCGGGGTTCGGGCAGCGGGGCGTACGCCGCCTCCAAGGCCGCGTTGCACCCGTACGCCTTCGATCTGGCGCGGGAGCTGGGGCCGCGCGGGATCACCGTGAACCTGGTGGCGCCCGGCTATGTCGAGGACACCGGGTTCTTCGGCGACGCCATGACCGAGGAGCGGCGCGTGCGGCTCATCGCCGAGACCTCGACCGGGCGGGCCGGCACACCGGGAGACGTCGCCGCGACCCTGCACTGGCTGGCGTCCCCGGGCGCCGGGCACATCACCTCGCAGGTCATTCAGGTCAACGGCGGCGCCGAGCGCGGCCACTGACCGGTCAGCGTTCCGTCCGGGGCGGCTGATGCTGGTGGACGCGGCGCGCGGCGGCCTTGCCGTCGGGGGAGGACGGGTTTCCGCCGTCGTGGAACGGCGGCAGGGCGGCGTCCGCCGCGTTGACCCGGGGCATCGCGTAGGGGTGCTCCTCGGCCAGCCAGCGGATCATCTGCTCGCGCACCGTGATCCGTGCCGTCCATACGTCGTCGGCGTCCTTGGCCGTCACCAGGGCCCGCACCTCGATGGTGCTCGGGGTGGTGTCCGTGACGGACAGGTTGTAGGCGCGGCCGTCCCAGGCCGAGCAGTCGCGCAGGATGTCGCGGAGCCGGTTGCGCATCAGGTCCAGCGGGGCGGAGTGGTCGAGGTGCCAGTAGACGGTGCCGGTGATCTGGGCGCCGCCGCGCGACCAGTTCTCGAAGGGCTTCGACGTGAAGTACGAGACGGGCATCGTGATACGGCGCTCGTCCCAGGTGCGGACGGTCAGGAAGGTCAGCGTGATCTCCTCGACCGTGCCCCACTCGCCGTCCACCACGACCGTATCGCCTATCCGCACCATGTCGCCGAAGGCGATCTGCAGCCCGGCGAACATGTTGCTCAGGGTGGACTGCGCGGCCACACCGGCGACGATGCCGACGATGCCCGCCGAGGCCAGCAGTGAGGCACCGGCGGCGCGCATGGCGGGGAACGTGAGCAGCATCGCGGCGGCCGCCACCACGGCGACGATCGCGGAGACCACCCGCATGATGAGCGTCACCTGGGTCCGGACACGGCGGACGCGGGCCGGATCGGGGTGGTTGCTCGCGTACCGGCTGTACGAGGTCTCCACGACCGCGGCCGCGATCCGCACCACCAGCCAGGCGGCGGAGCCGATGAGGGTCAGCGTCAGCGCCCGGCCGACGCTGGTGTTGACCCTGTCGCTGTCCAGCAGGTTCGCCTCGCTGTAGGTGGCTCGCAGGGCGGCCGCGCACAACAGCGCCTGGAAGGGCACGCGGCCCTCGCGGAGCAGACCCCACAGGGGCGTCTCGCTGTGCCGGGCATCGGCCTTGCGCAGCAGACGGTCCACGGCCCACCCGAGGAGCAGGGCGAGCACGACCGAGCCGCCGAGGACGATCAGCGGGCGCAGTACGTTCTCCATGCCCCCGACGGTAACGGGAACGGGTCCCTCATGGACACGCGGCCCGGTTGCGGCCGGGGGCACCGGGCTCGTCCGGCCGTTGTCAGTGGCGGCTGGCACCATGAACGCATGAACATCATGCTCTTCCACTCGACCTACGGTCCGCGCCCGGCGGTGCGCGCGGCGGCCGACCGGCTGCGTGCGGCGGGACACGAGGTCTGGACGCCCGACCTCTTCGAGGGGCGCACGTTCGACGATGTCGAGGAGGCCCGGGACTACCGGGAGGAGATCGGGAAGGACGAGCTGCTCAAGAGGGCGGTCCTGGCGGCGGCGCCCTACTCGGAGCGGGGACTTGTGTACGCCGGGTTCTCGCTCGGTGCCGCGATAGCGCAGACCCTGGCGCTCGGCGACGACAAGGCCCGCGGGCTGCTGCTCCTGCACGGCACCTCGGACATCGCGGAGAACGCGTCGGCCGACGGTCTGCCGGTCCAGCTGCATGTCGCCGAGCCCGACCCCTTCGAGCCCGACGACTGGCTGAGCGCCTGGTACCTGCAGATACGGAAGGCGGGCGCGGACGTGGAGGTCTACCGGTACGCCGGGGCCGGCCACCTCTACACCGACCCCGACCTGCCCGATTACGACGCGGAGGCCGCCGAGGCCACCTGGAAGGTGGCACTCGGCTTCCTGGAGTCCCTGTAGGGGGCGGAGCTCAACTTGTCGCGGGCGGGCGTGATGCCACCCCCGCGTGGGGCCGAAGAGGCCGTTCGCGGGGCGTCTCCGAGTGGGGCGCCCTTCACGCGCCGGCGGGGCCGCAGACGCTGGGGAAGGCGGCCCAGCCCAGCAGGCCGTCGCCGAGGTTGGCGGAGTGGATCCGGGTGGGCTTCGCGCGCCACGGCGTTCGTGTCGTCGGCGCACTCCGTATTTGAATGCGGGTCAGTCCGGGCGTCGAGACGGCCACGTAACGGAGAGAGTTGGCCGGGGCGGGTGGTGTGTCCGGATTCGGGCTCCGGTTCGCACCACCCGCCGTCGCCACGTGATCTGTTCTTGACGAACTTCGAGATGATCACGACTGGCTGAAATCCGCCCCTGAGGGGCTGTGTTCCGACCGGCTGAAACTCAGCGCACCGGATCGTGGACCCGTTCCACCTTCTGCGTGCCGCTGCGCGTGCGGTACGAACGGGCCCACGACGAGGTCGCGTCGGCCTTCGTACGGTCGGAGAGGACGTAGTAGTCCATCTGCGCGCGCTCGGCGGTGATGTCCAGGACGCCGTAGCCGTGCCGGTCGGTGTCGACCCAGCGGACGTGCCGGTTGGTGGCGCGGATCAGCGGGGAGGCGACGGCGGAGACGACACCCTCGGGGACCTTGAGGATGTCGTCGAGGTTGTCCGAGGTCACCGAGGTGACGACGAACTCCGTGGCGGCCGAGGCGGACAGCGGGTACGTACCGGCGTTCAGCGGCACGTCGTTGGCCCACGCCATGTGGATGTCGCCGGTGAGGAAGACCGTGTTGCGGATCGCGTTGTCGCGCAGGTGGGCGAGGAGTTCGCGGCGGTCGTCGGTGTAGCCGTCCCACTGGTCGGTGTTGACGGCCAGGCCCTCCTTCGGCAGGCCCAGCAGCCCGGCGAGCGGCTTCAGGAGCTCGGCGGTGAGCGAGCCGACGGCGAACGGCGCGATCATCACCGAGTTGCCGACCAGCCGCCAGGTGGTGTCGGAGGCATTCAAGCCCGCCTTCAGCCAGTCCAGTTGGGCCCGGCCCGTCACCGTACGCTCGGGGTCGTCGACGCCACCGTTGCCGGTCGACACCTGCTGCGAGCGGAAGGAGCGCAGGTCGAGCAGCGAGAGATCGGCCAGCCTGCCGAAGCGCAGCCGCCGGTAGGTCGTGCCCTCGATCGCCGGGCGCACCGGCATCCACTCGAAGTACGCCTGCTTGGCCGCCGCGGCCCGCGCCGTCCAGGCGCCCTCCGTGCTCTCGGTGTGGTTCTCGGCGCCGTCCGACCATGTGTCGTTGGCGATCTCGTGGTCGTCCCAGATGGCGATCACGGGGGCCGCCGCGTGCAGGGCCTGCAGGTCCGCGTCGGTCTTGTAACGGCCGTGCCGGGTGCGGTAGTCGGCGAGCGTCAGGATCTCGTGGGCCGGGGCGTGCGGCCGTACGACGGTGTCGCGGGTGCCGTACTCGCCGGTGCCGTACTCGTAGATGTAGTCGCCGAGATGCAGCCAGGCGTCCAGGTCGCCGCGGGCGGCGAGGTGGCGGTACGCGGAGAAGTGGCCGGCCTCCCAGTTGGCGCAGGAGACCACGCCGAAGCGGAGGCCGGAGACGGCGGCGCCGGTGGCCGGGGCGGTGCGGGTGCGGGCGACGGGGGAGTCGGTGGCGCCGGCGGAGAAGCGGAACCAGTAGTCGGTGGCGGGTTCGAGGCCGCGGACGTCCGCCTTGACAGTGTGGTCGGAGGCGGCGGTCGCGGTGACGGACCCCTTGGCGACGATCGTCGTGAACGCCCGGTCCTTGGCGACGGTCCACTCGACCGCGAGGTCCGGGCCGAGCCCCGAGCCGGGTACCGCCTCGGCGGTCGGCGTCACCCGGGTCCACAGCAGGACGCCGTCGGGCAGCGGGTCACCGGAGGCGACACCGTGCAGGAAGGCGGGGCCCTCGGCGGCGCGGGCGGGTATCGCACCGGCGAGCGGGGCGGCGAGGACGGCTCCGGCCGCGGCCGCCTTGACGACCGTACGGCGGCGCGGGGTGAGGGAGTTGGGACTGATGTGGGATCTGATGCGTCTGGTCACGGACGATCAGATTACTGATCGGTAAGTGCTCAGGTAAGACGGACGACATGAAGGGCGGGCGAACCCGGAAGAGTTCGCCCGCCCTTACGCCGCCCGTTACTTGGGTTACTTGGTGATGCCCGCGTCCTTGAGCGCCGTCTCCCAGTCGGCCACGGAGCCCGGGTTCTCGATCTTCTTGTCGTTGATCTTGATGGTCGGGGTCGACCTGACATCCTCGGCGTCGTCGAAGGACTTGCTCATCCTCATCGCCCAGGCGTCGTACGTGCCGTTGTTGACGGCGTCCTGGAACGTCTTGTTGTTCTTCAGCGCGTCCACCGTGTCCGCCACCTTGATCAGGTAGCTGTCGTCGGCGAACTCGTCGGTCGTCTCCTCGGGGTGGTACTCCGCCGAGTACAGGGCGGTCTTGTACTCCAGGAACGCTTCGGGGCTCACGTTCAGCGCGGCGCCGAGCGCGCTCAGCGCGTTCTTCGAGCCCTCGCCGCCGGCGTTGCCGTCGATGAAGGTGCCGACCGTGAAGGAGAGCTTGTAGTCGCCGTCCTCCATGCCCTTGTTGACGGTGTCGCCGATGGTCTGCTCGAAGGAGGCGCAGGCCGGGCAGCGCGGGTCCTCGTAGAGGTGCACCACGTTGTCGGTCTTGGAGTCGCCGATGAGCACGGTGGTGCCGTCCGTGCCCGAGGTGTTGGCCGGGGCGACCACCTTGGCGTCGGCGGCCTCCTCCCAGTGCGTGGGCTGGTTGCCCTGGACGACGGCGTAGCCGATGCCGCCCGCTATCGCCAGGACGCCGACCATCGAAAGGGCGACGATGGCCTGCCGCCTGATCCGGTCGCGCTTGGCCTGGCGCTCGCGCTCCAGGCGCAGCCGCTCACGGGCCGCCGTCTTCTCCGCCTTGCTGTTCCGCTTGCTCATGCTGGTGATCTCCATGTGGGACGCGCACATGTCGTACGCGGGATACGGGTGAGGGAGTGCTCGTGCTCAGGTCGCTTCTGATCGCTTTCAGGCAGCGAGCGCGAGTGAGCACGGCGGTCCACGCCGTCCCAGGGAGAGTGCGAGGAGCAGATCGCGGGCGGTGGCCGTACGGGGCGCGGGGCGCGGCAGACGGCGTACCGGCGCCGGGGCGGCGAGCCGTACCGTCACCGAGGCGACCGCGAACAGCAGCGGCCGGAAGCCTGCCGCCGTCGCCGCGCCGAGCAGCTGGGCCAGCGCCCGTTCGCCGCGCCGCAGCCAGGCGGCCGCGAGGAGACCGACGCCGACGTGCGCGGCGAGCAGTGCCCAGGCGACGGCCGGGCCGGCGTCGGCGAGGAGGGAGGCCGCCCGGCCGGAGTCGCCGGTGACCCGCGCCAGCGGGGTGCCCACGTCGGCGCCGCCGCACAGCACGTCGAGGCCGACCGAGCGCAGCGGGCCCGTGACCGGGCCACCGGCCTCGCCGTAACAGACGTGCTGGCCGGCGGTGAACACGGTGTCGGCCGCCAGCTCCAACGGGATCAGCAGGGCGGCGATCCGTCCGAAGCCGCGCTCGCGGCCCGCCAGCGCGTAGGCGAGGGAGAAGACGACGGCGGCGGTCGCGGCCACGGTGGCCAACGGCAGCGGGACCCTGGACAGCAGCACGTGCGACGCGGTGCTGAGCGTCACGACGAGTGCCGTGAACAGCGCCGCGCGGACGGCTCTGAGCTGGGTCCCGGATATGTCCATCGTGTGAGAAAGTCTGCCACGTTCCGCCGTAAGGGCCCTCTAAGAGCCCGCTGTGCGTTGGAGACGGGCTACAGACCCGGAATCCGTCCGTTACGGAACAGGTCCACGAAAATCTGGTGGTCCGCACGCGCGCGTGCCCCGTACGTGTGCGCGAAGTCCACCAGGAGGGGTGCGAAGCCGTCCTCGTCGCCCGCGATCGCCGCGTCGATGGCCCGCTCGGTGGAGAACGGCACCAGGGACTGCCCCGACAGGTCGTCCGCCGCCCCGTGCATCGTGGCCGTCGCCCGGCCCAGGTCGGCGACCACGGCGGCGATCTCCTCCGGATCGTCGATGTCGCCCCAGTCCAGGTCCACCGCGTACGGCGACACCTCGGCGACCAGCTGACCCGTGCCGTCCAGCTCGGTCCAGCCCAGCCACGGGTCCGCGTGGGCCTGGAGGGCGCGCTGGGAGATCACCGTGCGGTGGCCCTCGTGCTGGAAGTAGCCGCGGATCGTCCGGTCCGTGATGTGCCGGGAGACGGCCGGGGTCTGGGCCTGCTTGATGTAGATCACGACGTCGTTCTCCAGGGCGTCGCTGTTGCCCTCCAGCAGGATGTTGTACGACGGCAGCCCCGCCGAGCCGATGCCGATGCCCCGGCGGCCGACGACGTCCTTCACCCGGTACGAGTCGGGGCGGGCGAGCGAGGACTCCGGCAGCGTCTCCAGGTAGCCGTCGAAGGCCGCGAGCACTTTGTAGCGGGTGGCCGCGTCCAGCTCGATCGCGCCGCCGCCGGGCGCGAAACGGCGCTCGAAGTCACGGATCTCGGTCATCGAGTCGAGCAGCCCGAAGCGGGTCAGGGAGCGGGCGTCGTGCAGGGCGTCGAGGAGCGGCCCCTGGGCGGTGTACAGGGTGAAGGGCGGCACCTCGTCCTGCTTGGCGCCGGTCGCGAGGGCGTGGATCCGCTCGCGGTACGCGACCGCGTAGATCGTCACCAGTTCGGTGATCTGCTCGTCGCTGAGCGCCTTCGTGTACCCGATCAGCGCCACGGAGGCCGCGAAGCGCTTGAGGTCCCAGGTGAAGGGGCCGACGTACGCCTCGTCGAAGTCGTTCACGTTGAAGATCAGGCGGCCCGTGGAGTCCATGTACGTGCCGAAGTTCTCCGCGTGCAGGTCGCCGTGGATCCACACGCGCGAGGCGCGCTCGTCCAGGAACGGGCTGCTTATGGGCTTCTCGTCATCCCGCCCGGCGTTCTCCGTGTCCAGATCGTGGTAGTACAGGCACGCCGTACCCCGGTAGAACGCGAACGCCGAGGCCGCCATCTTCCGGAACTTCACGCGGAACGCGGCCGGGTCGGCGGCCAGGAGCTCGCCGAAGGCGGTGTCGAAGACGGCGAGGATCTCCTCACCGCGTCGCTCGTCGTTGAGCTGCGGAACCGACATCGCGGGGTGCCTCCTGAAGCAGGTGGTACGTGACATGTGGGTGGCCGTGTGCGCCGTTCGCGGGAAACGGATCGTCCGTCACGGACGATCCGTCCCCTTCCAACGGACGAAGGATCGCGGGAGTGCCCACGATCGCACGCAGTAAGTTGCGGGGGAGAGCCCGCCCTCCCGTCACCCGACCGCCGCCCCTCATCGAGGCGCTTCGCGCCACAGTATCCGTCTCAAATGTCAGTGCCGAGGCATAGACTTCGACGCTGTCCCCCAGACTGTCCGCAGCCTGTTGCCAGACGTTCTTCTTGGAGGCCTCAGCCGTGTCAAAACCGCCGTTCACGCACCTGCACGTCCACACCCAGTACTCGCTGCTGGACGGTGCCGCGCGGCTCAAGGACATGTTCAACGCGTGCAACGAGATGGGCATGACCCATATCGCCATGTCCGACCACGGCAACCTCCACGGGGCGTACGACTTCTTCCACTCGGCGCAGAAGGCGGGCGTCACGCCGATCATCGGCATCGAGGCGTACGTCGCCCCGGAGTCCCGGCGCAACAAGCGCAAGATCCAGTGGGGCCAGCCGCACCAGAAGAGGGACGACGTCTCCGGTTCGGGTGGTTACACGCACAAGACGATCTGGGCGGCGAACAAGACGGGCCTGCACAACCTCTTCCGGCTCTCCTCGGACGCATACGCCGAGGGCTGGCTGCAGAAGTGGCCCCGCATGGACAAGGAGACCATCTCCCAGTGGTCCGAGGGACTCATCGCCTCCACCGGCTGTCCCTCCGGTGAGCTGCAGACCCGGCTGCGCCTCGGCCAGTTCGACGAGGCGCTGAAGGCGGCCGCCGAATACCAGGACATCTTCGGCAAGGACCGCTACTTCCTGGAGCTGATGGACCACGGCATCGAGATCGAGCACCGGGTCCGCGACGGCCTCCTCGAAATCGGCAAGAAGCTCGGCATCCCCCCGCTGGTCACCAACGACTCGCACTACACGTACGCGCACGAGGCGACCGCCCACGACGCGCTGCTGTGCATCCAGACCGGTAAGAACCTCTCCGACCCGGACCGCTTCCGCTTCGACGGCACCGGCTACTACCTGAAGTCGACGGACGAGATGTACGCCATCGACTCCTCGGACGCCTGGCAGGAGGGCTGCCGCAACACGCTCCTGGTCGCCGAACAGATCGACACCACCGGGATGTTCGAGAAGCGCGACCTGATGCCCAAGTTCGACATCCCGGAGGGCTTCACCGAGGTCACCTGGTTCCAGGAGGAAGTCCGGGTCGGCATGAACCGCCGCTTCCCGGGAGGCGTCCCCGAGGACCGCCAGAAGCAGGCCGAGTACGAGATGGACGTCATCATCCAGATGGGGTTCCCGGGGTACTTCCTCGTCGTCGCCGACTTCATCATGTGGGCCAAGAACAACGGCATCGCGGTCGGCCCCGGCCGAGGCTCCGCGGCCGGCTCGATCGTCGCGTACGCGATGGGCATCACCGACCTCGACCCCATCGAACACGGCCTGATCTTCGAGCGGTTCCTCAACCCCGAGCGCGTCTCCATGCCCGATGTCGACATCGACTTCGACGAGCGTCGGCGCGTCGAGGTGATCCGGTATGTGACGGAGAAGTACGGCGCCGACAAGGTCGCCATGATCGGCACATACGGAAAGATCAAGGCGAAGAACGCCATCAAGGACTCCGCGCGCGTGCTGGGCTACCCGTACGCGATGGGCGACCGGCTCACCAAGGCGATGCCCGCCGACGTCCTCGGCAAGGGCATCGACCTCAACGGCATCACCGACCCCTCGCACCCGCGCTACAGCGAGGCGGGCGAGATCCGGGGGATGTACGAGAACGAGCCGGATGTGAAGAAGGTCATCGACACCGCGCGCGGTGTGGAAGGCCTGGTCCGGCAGATGGGTGTGCACGCGGCCGGCGTGATCATGTCCAGCGAACCCATCGTCGACCACGCCCCGATCTGGGTGCGGCACACGGACGGTGTGACCATCACACAGTGGGACTACCCCCAGTGCGAGTCGCTGGGCCTGCTGAAGATGGACTTCCTGGGCCTGCGCAACCTGACCATCATGGACGACGCCATCAAGATGGTGAAGGCCAACAAGGGCATCGACCTGGAGATGCTCTCCCTCCCGCTGGACGACCCCAAGACCTTCGAACTGCTCTGCCGCGGTGACACGCTCGGTGTCTTCCAGTTCGACGGCGGCCCGATGCGCTCGCTGCTCCGCCAGATGCAGCCCGACAACTTCGAGGACATTTCCGCCGTCTCGGCCCTCTACCGGCCGGGCCCGATGGGCATGAACTCGCACATCAACTACGCGGAGCGCAAGAACGGCCGCCAGGAGATCACTCCGATCCACCCGGAGCTCGAAGAGCCCCTGAAGGAGACGCTCGGCCTGACCTACGGCCTGATCGTGTACCAGGAGCAGGTGCAGAAGGCGGCGCAGATCATCGCCGGTTACTCGCTCGGCGAGGCCGACATCCTGCGCCGCGTGATGGGCAAGAAGAAGCCCGAGGAGCTGGCGAAGAACTTCACCATCTTCCAGGCGGGCGCCCAGAAGAACGGCTACTCCGACGAGGCGATCCAGGCCCTGTGGGACGTCCTGGTCCCGTTCGCCGGATACGCGTTCAACAAGGCACACTCGTCGGCGTACGGCCTGGTCACCTACTGGACGGCGTATCTCAAGGCGAACTATCCGGCCGAGTACATGGCCGCGCTGCTGACCTCGGTCAAGGACGACAAGGACAAGTCGGCGGTCTACCTCAACGAGTGCCGGCGCATGGGCATCAGGGTGCTGCCGCCCAATGTGAACGAATCCGAGCAGAACTTCGCCGCCCAGGGCGACGACGTGATCCTCTTCGGGCTCTCCGCGGTGCGCAACGTCGGCACGAACGTCGTGGAGTCGATCATCCGCTCGCGCAAGGCCAAGGGGAAGTATGCCTCGTTCCCCGACTACCTCGACAAGGTCGAGGCGGTCGTCTGCAACAAGCGCACCACCGAATCGCTCATCAAGGCGGGCGCGTTCGACACCATGGGACACACCCGCAAGGGACTGACCGCCCAGTTCGAGCCGATGATCGACAACGTGGTACAGGTCAAGCGCAAGGAGGCCGAGGGCCAGTTCGACCTCTTCGGCGGGATGGGCGAGGAGGCGAACGAGGAGCCCGGGTTCGGCCTGGACGTGGAGTTCACCACCGAGGAGTGGGACAAGGCCTATCTGCTAGCCCAGGAGCGGGAGATGCTCGGCCTGTACGTCTCCGACCACCCCCTCTTCGGCCTGGAGCACGTGCTGTCCGACAAGGCCGACGCGGGCATCTCCCAGCTCACCGGAGGTGAGCACGCGGACGGCGCGGTGGTGACCATCGGCGGCATCATCTCCGGCCTGCAGCGCAAGATGACCAAGCAGGGCAACGCCTGGGCCATCGCCACGGTCGAGGACCTCGCCGGTTCCCTCGAGTGCATGTTCTTCCCGGCGACCTACCAGCTCGTCTCGACCCAACTCGTCGAGGACGCCGTCGTGTTCGTCAAGGGCCGCCTCGACAAGCGCGAGGACGTGCCCCGGCTCGTCGCGATGGAACTCCAGGTCCCGGATCTGTCGAACGCGGGCACCAACGCGCCCGTGATCCTCACCATCCCGGCCCTGAAGGTCACCCCGCCCATGGTCAGCCGGCTCGGCGAGATCCTCAGCCACCACAGGGGCGAGAGCGAGGTGCGGATCAGGCTCCAGGGCCCCAGCAAGACCACGGTGCTGCGGCTCGACCGGCACCGGGTGAAGCCCGACCCCGCGCTCTTCGGCGACCTGAAGGTGCTGCTGGGACCGTCCTGCCTGGCGAACTGAGGGAACGGCACCCTCGGCGGACCTACGGCGAGTGAGCCGAAGGGGCGCGCCCGGTACCGGGCGCGCCCCTCGACGTGTGCCTGGGCTCGAACAGCCCCGGCCGGGCTTCAACGCCCTCGCGTCAAGCTTCAGTTGTGGCCGAAGCGTTTCTGCTGCTTACGGGCAACATCGGTCGGGCTGCCCTGCGGTATCGACATCGGCGACTCCTGCGCCTCCGTCGAGCCGCGCTCTGCCTGCTCCTGCGCCTTCTCGGCCTGCGAGGAACGGTCCTGCTGGCTGCCCTGCTTACGGTTCTTGTTCTTGGCCATGGTGATCTGCCTCCTGTGGGGGATCTAGGGGCCAGGGCCGCGACCAGATTCACATAGCCTGACAAGCAGCGCATTTCGGAGAATTACGGTCCGTGATGGGCGCTGTCGGACCGTGAACCTCGAATACGCCACGCCGAAGATCGAGTTCCGGCCGTTAACCTCCGCGTGGTCGGGCAGACTCGAAGGAAGCCCGAAGCAAACCTCCCGGAAAGAGGGTGGATCGCGTGGACCGCTGCATCGTCCTGGTGGATGCCGGGTATCTGCTCGGGGCTGCCGCCAGCCTCCTCGCCGGGGAACCCTCCCGCTCCCGCATCACCGTCGACCACACGGCCCTCGTCCAGGGCCTGCGCGAGCGCGCCGAGGCCGACACGGAACGGCCGCTGCTGCGCATCTACTGGTTCGACGGCGCCCCCGACCGCGTACCCCAGCCGGAGCACCGCAGACTGCGCGTGATGCCCCGGGTCACGGTCAGGCTCGGCGCGCTGACCCGCAGTGACGGGCGGTGGGCGCAGAAGGGCGTGGACGCCGCCATGCACGCCGAACTCACCGAACTGGCCCGCAACCGGGCCTGCTCGGACGTGGTGCTCGTGACCGGGGACGGAGATCTGCTGCCGGGCATGATGGCCGCCAAGGAGCACGGCGTCGCCGTACACCTGTGGGCCGTGCAGGCCGCCGACGGGGACTACAACCAGTCCGAGGACCTGGTCGCCGAGGCCGACGAACGGCGTGTCCTGGACCGTACGTGGATCACCAAGGCCGTACGCGCCAAGGAACTCGGTGGAGTGTGTGCGCCGCCGCCCGCGCCGCGGCCCGAGATCGCCGCGATCCTGTCCGCGCCACTGCCGGAGTCGGCGCTCCCCGCCGCCACGCAGCGACCCACCGAGCCGCCCGAGCACGCCGCCACGTCCGCCGCCGTGCAGAACGGGACCGAGGAACGGGTGCCCGCCCCCAAGGGCGTACCGACGCCGAAGGACCTCGCGGCGATGCGCGGCCCCGGGGCGCACGCCACGCAGCCCCCGGCGAGTGCCACCCTGCGCTGGTCCTCCGACAAGGGCTGGGTCGACCGGCCCGGAGCGGTCGCCGAGCCCCCGGAGGTCGCGTCCATGCCGACGCTGGCGCAGCTCACCACGGCCGAGCAGCGGTGGGCCGACCGGGAGGAGGACATCACCACGGTCGGCGGCGATCCGTACGAGGTCGGACAGGTGTTCGCGCGGCGGTGGATGGAGCGGCTGACGGACCAGAGCCATCTGCAGAAGCTGTCCGGGATGTATCCGCGGATCCCGCACCGCGTGGACGGGGAACTGCTGCGCTACGCGGCCCGGTTCGGGCTCCTCGCGCACAAGGACGACCAGATCGACGAGCACGACCGGTACGCGATCCGGGCCGGGTTCTGGCGGGAGATCGACGTACGGACGGCCGCCGAGCACGCCCCCGCCGGGGACTGACCGGACCGCACCGTCGGGCCGCGCGGCGGGCGGCGGGGGTGAGCGGTGGACATGTGTACGCGGACATGTGTACGGGGCCGCCCCGGACGCGGCTTCGGGTTCGCGACCCCGTAGGCTCGTGCCTCGTGAGTGTGCGCGCGGGACAGGGAGGCCGACACGGTGGGGACGCCGTGTGTGTCGTGCGCGGGCTGACCAAGACCTATCCGGCGGTACGCGGACGGCGCGGGACGCCGGCCACACCGGAGGTGCGGGCCAACGACTCCGTCGGGCTCGATGTGCGGCGCGGGGAGATCTTCGGGCTGCTCGGGCCGAACGGTGCCGGAAAGACCACCCTCGTACGGCAGCTCACCGGGCTCATGCGGCCCGACGAGGGCACCGTCGAGATCCTCGGCCACGACATCGTGCGGCACCCGGAGCGGGCCGCACGGATTCTCGCGTACCTCGGGCAGGAGTCGACCGCCCTCGACGAGCTGACCGTGTCGCTCGCCGCCGAGACGACCGGGCGGCTGCGCGGCCTCGACCTGCGGCGGGCCCGGATCGAGCGGGACGCCGTACTGGAGGAGCTGGGGCTCACCGCGCTGGCCTCGCGGACGCTGAAGAAACTGTCCGGCGGGCAGCGGCGGCTCGCCTGCTTCGCGACCGCGCTGGTCGGGGAGCGGCCGCTGCTGGTGCTGGACGAGCCGACCGCCGGGATGGACCCCGTGGCGCGGCGGGCCGTGTGGGCCGCCGTGGACCGGCGGCGGGCCGAGCGGGGGACCACCGTGCTGCTGGTCACCCACAACGTCATCGAGGCGGAGACCGTGCTCGACCGGGTCGCCGTCCTCGACAAGGGCCGGGTGATCGCCTGTGACACCCCGGCCGGGCTGAAGGAGAAGGTCGCGGGCGAGGTACGCGTCGAGCTCGTGTGGCGCGAGCGCGCCCCCCTCGACGTGCCCGAGGTCGCCGTGCTGCGCTCGCGCGCCGTCGAGTCGGGGCGGCGCTGGACGCTGCGGCTCGCCCCCGAGGAGGCCCGCGCGGTCGTCGCCACCGTCACCGGAGGCGCCGCCTTCGTCGCCCTGGACGACTTCACGCTCGCCACGCCGAGCCTGGAGGACGTGTACCTGGCGCTGGGCGGCGACACACAGGGGCTGGTGAAGGCGTGAACGCACGGAGCGCCGCAGCCGTACGAGAATGGGCGACCGCCGGAGCGAAGAGGAGCAGCTCGACGTGAGTGTCGTACCCGCGGAGGTTCTGCCGGGCAGTGCCCTGGCCGGTCAGGAGCGGGCCGATGAGGCCGTGGCGCTCGGGCCGCGCGCGCGGCTGTGGCCGTCGCTCGCCGCCGTCTACCGGGCGCAGCTCTCGCGGGCGCGTGTCGCGCGGATTCCGCTGCTGTTCGTGGCCACCTTCCAGTCGATCGGGATCATGGTCCTGATGCGGGGTGTGGTGGACGGCGGGGACGAGGCGCGCGCGGTCGTGGCCGGTTCCTCCGTCCTGGTCGTCGCCTTCGTCGCGCTGAACCTGCTCGCGCAGTACTTCGGGCAGCTCCGGGCGAGCGGGGGGCTGGACCACTACGCCACGCTGCCCGTGCCGCCCGCGGCGGTGGTGCTGGGCGCGGCGGGCGCGTACGCCTCCTTCACCGTCCCCGGGACCGTCGTGACGGCGGTGTTCGGGTGTGTGCTGTTCGGGCTGCCGCTCGCACACCTGTGGGTGCTCGCCGCGGTCGTCCCGCTTGCCGGGGCGGCGCTGGCCGGGCTCGGGGCTGCGCTCGGGCTGCTTGCGCCGCGGCCCGAACTGGCGACTCTGCTCGGGCAGTTGGGTATGTCGGCGGCGTTGCTGCTGGGTGTGCTGCCGGCGGACCGGATGCCCGGGTTCGTGCAGGTCGGGCGGGATCTGCTGCCGTCCACGTACGGGGTCGAGGCCCTCGCGCGGACCTTCGGGGCCGACCCCGACTGGGCGTTGGTGCTGGGTGACCTGGCCGTGTGCGCGGGGGTCGGGGTCGTCTCGCTGGGGGTCGCGACCTGGGCATACCGGAGGGCCGCGGTCCGTTGACCGGGCGCGGGCTGTGCGTCGACCGTCCGTTGGTTCGGCTGTCGGCCGGCTGCCGGGTTCCGGGCGGACGTCCGGTGACGCGTCGCTCAGGTAGGCCTGGCACGATGTCAGGGTGACCGCACCGCTGACTCCGCCTCCGCCGCCGCATCGACAGACCCCGCATCAGGACGTCTGGCAGGTTCCCCCTGCCGGGGGTGGCGTGGGGAGCCTCTCGTACGAACAGGACGGGCCCGGGATGAAGACGGAAGTGCGGGAGGCCGTGATCGCGGCGGTGGCCGTGGCGCTCGGGGGTGTGCTGCTCGGGGTGTCGTGGTGGTGGCTGGCGCCGCAGGTTCCGCTTGTCTCCGACGGTGACGCCGTGTACCTCCAGGACACCGAGGGGGAGCAGGCGATCGGGGTGGACGGGACGTTCGCCCTGCTCGCGCTGGCCTTCGGGGCTGTGAGTGCGCTGGTGGTGTTTCTGGTGCGGCGGCGTGGAGGTGTGCCGCTGGTGGTCGCGCTCGCGGTGGGTGGGCTGCTCGGGTCGTTGCTCGCGTGGCGGCTCGGTGTGTGGCTCGGGCCCACGGATGATGTGGCCGCGCGGGCGAGGGAGGTCGGCGAGGGGGTGACGTTTTCCGCGCCGCTGAAGCTCAGTGCGAAGGGGGCGTTGCTGGCGTGGTCCGTGGCGGGGCTGGTCGTTCACCTTGGGCTCACGGGGTTGTTCGGGCCTCGGGATCCTGATCCGTACGAGTACCAGTACCAGCAGGGCGGCCCGTACGGCTCGCCTCCGGCGGGGCCGGGGGTCTGAGGGGGCCTGTGGTGCGGGGGCGCCGGGGGTTGTTTTCGCCCCCGCCGCCCCTACCCCCATCCTCCAGGGGCTGCCGCCCCTTCGACCCCGCCTGTGGGGGCTGCGCCCCCAGGCCCCGCTGGGAGTGTGCGGGGTGGGTGGGTGGGTGTTGGTGGGGCGGGTGGTGTGGGTTGTGGGGTGTCTGCGGGTTGTGTGTGGCTGGTCGCGCCCACGCGGCGGAGCCGCATATCGATACAGCCCCGCGCCCCTGACGGGGCGCGGCTCCAGCCCGGAGCAGTACCCATCGGCCCGCGCCCCACCTCACTAGCCCGGCACCAAGCTCCTCCGCCCCCGCGCCAAGCCTTTTCAGCCCAGCCCGGCACCATCAGCCCGTCCGGCGTTTGAGGACGAGGCCGTTCAGGCCGATCCACGGCAACCCCCACTCACCCGCAGAGAACCCACCCACCCCGGGGTCGAAGGGGCGGAGCCCCTTGGGGATGGGACGGGTAGGGGCGGCGGGGGCGAGGGACGGGGCCTGCGCTTGCTTCTCGGTCAGGCGGGCCGTCGGCCGTGGTTGGAGCGGCCCTTCTTGGTGCGCCACTTGCGTTTGCGGGTTTTCTTCGACATGTCCTCTGTAAGTAGCGGAGGACTCGGCAGCCGTCGAGGGGTCACGCGCGGGCGATGGGGGCCAGGACCGCTTGCGTGAGGTGGGCCAGGTCCGAGGGGGAGAGCTCGACCTCCAGCCCGCGGCGGCCGGCCGAGACGCAGATCGTGGTGTGGGCGGAGGCCGAGGCGTCCAGGACCGTGCGGAGCTTCTTGCGCTGGCCGAGGGGGGAGATACCGCCCCGTACGTAGCCCGTCGTACGCTCCGCGGCCCCCGGGTCCGCCATCGTCGCCCGCTTGCCGCCCACCGCCGTGGCCAGCCCCTTCAGGTCCAGGGAGCCCGCCACGGGGACGATGCCGACGACCAGCGCGCCGTCCACGTCGGCGACCAGGGTCTTGAAGACGCGGTCCGGGGAGACACCCATCGCCTCGGCGGCCTCCTCGCCGTAGGACGGGTGGGACGGGTCGTGGTCGTAGGCATGGACGGTGAAGTCCACCCCCGCCGTCGTCAGCGCCACCGTGGCCGGGGTCCCGCCCTGCTGCTGTTTCTTCGACTTCTTCGCCATCCGCCTTCTCGTCTCAGTTCAGGCTCGTCGGCCCCCGGGTCAGCTCCGAGGCCGGCAACGACGGCAGACTACGGATGATGGCGCTCTCGGCGCGCAGGAGTTTCAGTTCGTCGCGGAGGCGGGAGGCGATGTCGGGGGCCTGGAGGAGGCGTTGCCTGACCGGGGTGTCGAGCATCATCGCGGCCGCGACGAGGTAGGACACCACGGCGGGCTCGTCCGGGAGGTCCGCGCCCGACGAGAGGGAGCGCTCACTGGCACCGGCCAGGCGCTTCTGGTACTTGCGGAAGGCACGCAGCACGCCCTCGGCCAGCGCTCCCGCCTCCTCGCCCTGCTCCTCCGGCAACTCCTCCAGCTCGGCCGTCAGGAACGGCCCGGACGCGTCCACCGAGAGCAGCCGCACCCGGCTCGTGCCGGTGGCCAGCACCTCGAAGGTGCCGTCGTCCTGCTCCCGTACGGTCGCCGCGTCCGCGACGCAGCCCACCTGGTGGAAGGCCTTGACCGGGTCGTCGCCGAAGCCGGCCGCGGGGCCGCGTTCGGGCAGGGACGTCGGGTCCGGCATGCCGGGCGCGCTGGGCGCGACCTCGTGGCCGTCGCGGATGGCGACGACGGCGAACCGGCGCGGTTCGTCCTCGGGGGTCTTCAGGAGCTCGCGCATCATGGCGCGATAGCGCTCCTCGAAGATGTTCAGAGGAAGCACGAGCCCCGGGAACAGCACCGAGTTCAGGGGGAAGAGCGGAAGCCGGACGGTGGTCACGGCGTCACAGCCTAGTGCTCGCCGGAGTGGGCACGTTCGTCGCGCTCACTTCGTGGTCGTTCCGGGTACTCGCCGCGTGGCCGTTCCGGGCGCCCGTGTCCGCGTCGGCCCAGCGGAATCCGGGACGCCACCTCCAGCCGTACACCGTCCCGCAGGTCCAGGAACTGGCCCAGCGGGTCGTCCGAGATCCGGTCCCAGGGGAACGAGGTGGCGTACGGGCCGATCAGCCGCAGTTGGTCCAAGGCGTCCTCCCAGCGTTCCAGGCGCACCAGGACGTAGGTGAGCAGATTGCGGACCTCGGCGGGCCACGGGTCGGCGGCCGCATACGCGGCCGACAGCGCGATCGCCCCGTCGGCCGCCTCCTCCAGGCGCTCGCGCAGCACCCCCGTGACGCCACCGTGGTCGGTGAGGTACGCGAAGGCCGCCCGCACCGGCAGTGCCCGTACGAGGGAGCCGGGCAGCGTCTCCCGCGCGGCCCGTTCGGCGAAGGCGAAGGACTCGCGGTGCGAGCCGTACCAGGTGGCGGACAGGTACTGGAGGGCCGAGACGTGGCAGCCGTGGTGGTGCGGGGAGCGGCGGACCGCCTCCGCCCACAGCTCGTCGAACTCGGCGTGGCTCGTGTTGGTGCCCCGGGCGTGGTCGAGGGCGATCCGCCAGGGCACCGGATCGCGCGGGTCGCCCTCGGCGGCCGCGGTGATCAGCGGGCTCAGCCGACGCAGGAGTTCGCCGCGGGCCGGGGACTCCCAGGCGCGGGTCACCGCCAGCTCGGCCTTGACCAACAGCGCGTCCGGGGCGTGCGGGGCGGCGTGCTGCCAGGCGTGCAGCCACGCGTCGCGTGAGCGCGCGAAGGCGGCCAGCCGGGTCGTGTACTGGTCCCGGCTCTCCCACTCGGCGGCTTCCCGGGTGGCGGCCAGCAGCTTCGCCGCCGGGGCGTACTCGCCGAGCCCCGCCGCCACGAGCACCGGCCCGAGCCGGTCGTCGGGGGCGTCGAGCAGTACCTCGGTGTCGGCGGGCAGTCCGACGGCGAGGTGCGAGGCGTTCTGGGCCATCCGGGCCGTACGGATGGCCGCGCGCAGCAGTCCCATAGCGTGGACCATTGAAAACCCGCAGGTCGGAGCCGCGCCAGAGGGGACGAGGCAACGCCTTTTTAGTTGTACGGCCAACCGTCAAGGTCCGGTAAAAAGGTCCCCGTCGCGCCGCTGCCGGTCGGCTCCGGGCACGCGGTGTGTCAGCTCCTCCTGAGCAGCCGCGTCGCCCCCGTCGCCACCGTCGTCGCCAGGATCCAGCCGAGCAGGATCACCACCGCGGCCAGCCACTGCCAGCCGCCGTGCAGCTGCCAGTAGCCCGCCTGCCCGAGGTCGATGACCGGCAGGAGCAGGTCCAGGGCGAAGAGGGAGGCGTTCCACGGCGGATGCTCACCGGGCCTGATCGGCGGATGGTCGGCGTGCGAGAACGCGACCGACGTGACCGCCCACAGCACCGCCATCCACAGCGCGGCCCGGCCCGGCCGGTACCCGTAGGCGACCATCCAGTCCTGCGCGTACCCCCAGAGCTTGGCAGCGAGCGGCAGGTTCTCGCGGCGGTGGCGCTGCTTGGCCAGCAGGACCTCGCGCGCGTCCGCGTCCTCGCCGCCGCCGCGCAGTACGGTGGCCAGCCGCTCGTACGGCTCCGGGTTGAACTCGGCGGTCGCCGCGGCCACCCACTCCAGCCGTCTGGCCAGCGGGAACGGGCCCAGCGGTATGAGGTTCTCGTACTGGAAGCCGCCCATCTGCAGATTGCCGGGGCCCGGCCAGCTGTCCGCCCTGTCGATCAGGTTGACGACCTTGGCGCCCGACAGGACCACCTTGCCGCGCTCGGGCCTCTCGCCGAGGAAGCGCAGCTCGGGCACCTGGACGCGGCGCAGCGACAGCTCCTGGTCGTCGGTGAAGGTGAACCGGGCCCGCTGCAGGTCGACGGCGTCCCCGAACCGCCCGTCGTCCAGCCGTATCCCGCCCTCGCACGTGAACCGCTGCACCCGGGTGCCGTGCGCCGGTGTGGTCCCGCTGGTGTAGCGCGGATTGCCGACGCCGGCCGGGGTCAGGTACAGCGTGCGCCCGACGGTCATCTGGGGGGCGTTGAGCGCGAGCCTGCCGTACGGATTGGCGAGCTGGCTGCCGCGCAGGCTCAGCGAGACCCCGATCGAGGCGCCGCGCAGGCTCAGCTCGCCGTGCGACTGAAGCATCTCGGCCTGGAGGTCCTGGCCGACCGTCATGCCGTCGCCGGTGATCGAACGGCCCCGCCGGTCGCGGTAGACCACGGCCTGGTTGAGCAGCAGGTCGGTGCCTATGTGGGCGTCGGTCAGCCGTACCCCGTTGTGGAAGCGGCAGCGCGGCAGGTGCAGATCGCCCTCGGTGTTCACGCGGACCGCCTCCAGCCGCGGCACCGAGCAGTCCACCAGCCGTGCGGTCGTGAACCGCGCCTCCGGCAGCAGGATCTCCTTCTCGAAGCGGCAGCCCCGCATCTCGACGTACGGCACCACCGTGCCGCCGGCGAGGTCGAGGGTGTCCTTGATCCGGACGCCGGTCAGCTTCAGCGAGGACACCCGCCCCGCCAGCGCCGGCGGCCCGTCCAGCAGCAGCCAGGCCACGATCCGCGCCCGCACGGTCCGCTCCGGCCCCCAGGGGTGGCCGCCGTGCGGATCGTCCACGGCGACGTCCCCGCTGCGCAGGTCGTACACGCTGCCGTTGCGGAATGCCTGCCACATACCGGCCTCGGCGGCGGTCAGGTCGTCCGGCAGCTCCCCGTCCCGGGCGCCGGCACCGTCGTTCACGGCTCTTCCTTCCTCCCCGTTCGCGTCACAGTTCCTCGCGGGGCTCCCGGGCCCGCGCGGGATTCCCGGCTGCTCGCGAGTTTTCGTACATACGTCCAATGCCCGCTGAGTGACGCCCTGAACGCTATCGGTGAAGGTGATCTTCCATGGCTCGTATCAGCCATTGGGACAGGCGAACGACGCCCTGCGCCGGTCTGCGAGAATTGCCCTTGTGCTGCAACAGTTTTCTTTGGCCCGAATCGATCTGCGCGGCGACGCCCTTCCCGAGGGCCCCGCCCTGCGCGACCTGCTGCCCCGAGCCGACTTCGACGTAGCGGCCGCCCTGGAGAAGGTGCGTCCGATCTGCGAGGCCGTGCATCATCGGGGCGACGCGGCGCTGATCGACTACGCCGAGAAGTTCGACGGCGTACGCCTGGAATCCGTACGGGTCCCGGCCGAGGCCCTCACGGCAGCGCTGGAGCGGCTCGACCCGGCCGTCCGCGCGGCCCTGGAGGAGTCCATCCGCCGCGCCCGCATCGTCCACCGCGAGCAGCGCCGTACGACGCACACCACCCAGGTCGTCCCCGGCGGCTCGGTCACCGAGAAGTGGGTGCCGGTCGAGCGGGTGGGCCTCTACGCCCCCGGCGGCCGGTCCGTGTACCCGTCCTCCGTGATCATGAACGTCGTGCCCGCGCAGGAGGCCGGCGTCGGCTCCGTCGCGCTCGCCTCCCCGGCGCAGGCGCCCGCTTTTGAAAATGACCCAGCCGGCGGGCTGCCGCACCCCACGATCCTCGCCGCCTGCGCGCTGCTCGGCGTCGACGAGGTGTACGCGGCCGGTGGCGCCACCGCCGTCGCGATGTTCGCGTACGGCACCGAGTCCTGCCCGCCCGCCAACATGGTCACCGGCCCCGGCAACATCTGGGTGGCCGCCGCCAAGCGGTACTTCACCGGGCTCATCGGCATCGACTCCGAGGCGGGCCCGACCGAGATCGCGATCCTCGCGGACGACACGGCCGACCCGGTGCACGTCGCCTCCGACCTGATCAGCCAGGCCGAGCACGACCCGCTGGCCGCCGCTGTGCTCGTCACCGACTCCGTCGGACTGGCGGACGCGGTCGAGAAGGAGCTGGAGCCGCAGGTCGCGGCCACCAAGCACATCGAGGACCGGATCCGCCCGGCGCTGGCGGGCAGGCAGTCCGCGATCGTGCTCGTCGACGGCGTCGAGGAGGGCCTCAGGGTCGTCAACGCGTACGGCGCCGAACACCTGGAGATCCAGACGGCGGACGCCGCCGCGGTCGCCGAACGCGTCGTCAACGCGGGCGCGATTTTCGTCGGCCCCTGGGCACCGGTCTCCCTCGGTGACTACGCGGCAGGCTCCAACCATGTGCTCCCGACCGGCGGCTGCGCTTGCCACTCCTCGGGCCTGTCCGTCCAGTCCTTCCTGCGAGGCATCCACATCGTCGACTACACGCGCGACGCCCTCGCGGAGGTCGCACACCACGTGGTGACGCTGGCGGAGGCGGAGGACCTGCCCGCGCACGGCGCGGCGATCAAGGCGCGGTTCGAGTGGAAGGTGCCCGAGGGCAAGTGAACGACGTACGTATCGACGACCTCCCCGTACGCGACGAACTGCGCGGCAAGTCCCCCTACGGCGCGCCCCAGCTGGACGTCCCCGTACGGCTGAATACGAACGAGAACCCGTACCCCCTGCCGGAGCCCCTCGTCGAGCGCATCGCCGAGCGGGTCCGTGAGGCCGCGCGGAACCTCAACCGCTACCCCGACCGGGACGCGGTGGAACTGCGCACGGAGCTGGCCAAGTACCTGACGAAGACCGGCCATCACGTCGTCGGCATCGAGAACGTCTGGGCGGCCAACGGCTCCAACGAGGTCATCCAGCAGCTCCTGCAGACCTTCGGCGGACCAGGCCGTACGGCGATCGGCTTCGAGCCCTCGTACTCGATGCACGGACTGATCGCGCGCGGGACGGGCACGGGCTGGATCTCCGGCCCCCGGAACGACGACTTCACGATCGACCTGGCGGCGGCCGAGCGGGCCATCGCCGAGCACCGGCCGGACATCGTCTTCATCACCACCCCCAACAACCCCACGGGCAACGCGGTCGTGCCGGAGACGGTCGTCGCGCTGTACGAGGCCGCGCAGGCGGCGAAGCCGTCGATGGTGGTCGTGGACGAGGCGTACATCGAGTTCAGCCACGGCGATTCCCTGCTGCCGCTGCTGGCGGGCAGGCCGAACCTCGTCGTCTCGCGCACGATGTCCAAGGCCTTCGGCGCCGCCGGGCTCCGCCTCGGCTACCTCGCCGCGCATCCGGCCGTCGTGGACGCCGTCCAGCTCGTACGGCTGCCGTACCACCTCTCCGCCGTCACCCAGGCGACCGCGCTGGCCGCCCTGGAGCACACCGACACGCTGCTCGGGTATGTCGAGCAGCTGAAGACCGAGCGGGACCGGCTGGTCGCCGAGCTGCGCGCGATCGGCTACGAGGTGACGGAATCGGACGCCAACTTCGTGCAGTTCGGGCGTTTCGCCGATTCCCATGACCTCTGGCGGCAGATCCTCGACCGGGGGGTCCTCGTCCGGGACAACGGCGTGCCCGGCTGGCTGCGGGTCACCGCCGGAACTCCCGCCGAAAACGACGCGTTCCTCGACGCGGTACGTGAACTGAAGAAGGAGCAGAAGGCATGAGCCGCGTAGGACGTGTGGAGAGGACGACCAAGGAGACGTCGGTTGTTGTCGAGATCAACCTCGACGGCACCGGGAAGGTCGATGTGTCGACCGGGGTCGGCTTCTACGACCACATGCTCGACCAGCTCGGCCGCCACGGTCTGTTCGACCTGACCGTGAAGACCGAGGGCGACCTGCACATCGACTCGCACCACACCATCGAGGACACCGCCCTCGCGCTGGGCGCCGCCTTCAAGGAGGCGCTCGGCGACAAGGTGGGGATCTACCGGTTCGGCAACTGCACGGTCCCCCTGGACGAGTCCCTCGCCCAGGTGACCGTCGACCTCTCGGGCCGCCCCTACCTCGTGCACACCGAGCCCGAGAAGATGGCGCCGATGATCGGCGAGTACGACACCACGATGACCCGGCACATCCTGGAGTCCTTCGTCGCCCAGGCCCAGATCGCGCTGCACGTGCACGTGCCGTACGGGCGCAACGCGCACCACATCGTGGAGTGCCAGTTCAAGGCCCTGGCCCGGGCGCTGCGTTACGCCTCCGAGCGTGACCCGCGCGCGGCCGGCATCCTTCCGTCCACGAAGGGCGCGCTGTAAAGCCATGAGCGGCCTCTCTACCGTCCTGATCGTCGTCGGCCTCTTCCTGGTCGGCGGCATCATCTCCTTCGTCAAGCAGCAGATGCCCAAGGGGCTGATCGTGCTGCTCTCGATCGGCGCCGCGATGTGCCTCGCCGCGGGCGTCCTGAGGCTGGAGGTGTGGAATTGAGCACCGGTTCGAAGCGAGTCGTCGTCTTTGACTACGGCTTCGGGAACGTACGGTCCGCCGAGCGCGCCCTCGCGCGCGCGGGAGCCGACGTCGAGATAACCCGCGACTACGACAAGGCCCTGAACGCGGACGGCCTGCTGGTGCCGGGCGTCGGCGCCTTCGCCGCCTGTATGCACGGGCTGCGGGAAGCGCGCGGCGACTGGATCATCGACCGCCGGCTGTCGGGCGGCCGCCCGGTGATGGGCATCTGCGTCGGCATGCAGATCCTCTTCGCGCGCGGCATCGAGCACGGAGTGGAGACCGAGGGCCTCGACGAGTGGCCCGGTTCGGTCGAGCCGCTCCAGGCCGACATCGTGCCCCACATGGGCTGGAACACCGTCGACGTGCCGGAGGGCTCGCAGCTGTTCGCGGGCCTGGAAGCCGACGCGCGCTTCTACTTCGTGCACTCGTACGCCGTCCACGACTGGACTCTTCAGACCGTGAACCCGGCGATGCGCGCCCCGACGGTCACCTGGTCCACGCACGGCAAGCCTTTCGTGGCGGCCGTCGAGAACGGCGCCCTGTGGGCCACCCAGTTCCACCCCGAGAAGTCCGGCGACGCCGGAGCACAGCTGCTCACCAACTGGATCGGAACCCTTTAAGACCATGGCCAAGCTCGAACTCCTCCCCGCCGTCGACGTCCGCGACGGCCAGGCCGTCCGCCTCGTGCACGGCGAGTCCGGCACGGAGACCTCCTACGGCTCCCCCCTGGAGGCCGCCCTCGCCTGGCAGCGCGCGGGCGCCGAGTGGCTGCACCTGGTGGACCTGGACGCCGCGTTCGGGACGGGGAACAACCGGGACCTGATCGCCGAGGTCACAAAGGCGATGGACATCAAGGTGGAGCTGTCCGGAGGCATCCGCGACGACGACACGCTCGCCGCCGCCCTGGCCACCGGCTGCACCCGGGTGAACCTCGGCACGGCCGCCCTGGAGACCCCCGAGTGGGTCGCCAAGGTCATCGCCGAGCACGGCGACAAGATCGCGGTGGGCCTTGACGTACGGGGCACGACCCTGCGCGGCCGCGGCTGGACCCGCGACGGCGGCGACCTCTACGAGACCCTGGAGCGCCTGAACTCCGAGGGCTGCGCGCGGTACGTCGTCACGGACATCGCCAAGGACGGCACGCTGCAGGGCCCGAACCTGGAGCTGCTGAAGAACGTCTGCGCGGCGACCGACCGCCCGGTGGTGGCCTCCGGCGGCGTGTCCTCGCTGGACGACCTGCGGGCCATCGCCGCGCTCGTACCGCTGGGCGTGGAGGGCTCGATCGTGGGGAAGGCCCTGTACGCGAAGGCGTTCACCCTGGAAGAGGCCTTGGAGGCGGTAGCCCAGTGAGCGACCTGCGACGCGTCACGACCGGCGCGCCCTGGGAGGAGGCCTTCGGGTACTCCCGGGCGGTGGAACTGCCGAACGGCCTGGTGCTCGTCTCCGGCTGTACGTCCATAGTCGACGGCCAGATCGCCGGAGGCGGCCCGTACGAGCAGGCGGTCAACGCCTTCAACGTCGCGTTCGCCGCGCTGGAGCAGCTGGGTCTCGGCCGCGACGACGTCGTGCGGACGCGCATGTACATCACCCATGCCCGGGACGTGGACGACGTCGGACGCGCTCACAAGGAGCTGTTCGACTCCGTCCGGCCCGCCGCATCCATGATCATCGTCTCCGGCTTCGTGGACCCCAGCCTGGTCGTCGAGGTCGAGGTGGAGGCGTTCCGCCCCGGCGGAGGACACGGAGAATCCTCAGCATGACCCTTGCCGTACGAGTCATCCCCTGCCTGGACGTCGACAACGGCCGGGTCGTCAAGGGCGTCAACTTCCAGAACCTGCGCGACGCGGGCGACCCCGTTGAGATGGCCAAGGTGTACGACACCGAGGGCGCCGACGAGCTGACGTTCCTCGACATCACCGCGTCCTCGGGCAACCGCGAGACGACGTACGACGTGGTCCGCCGTACCGCCGAGCAGGTCTTCATCCCCCTGACGGTCGGCGGCGGCGTCCGCACCACCGAGGACGTCGACAAGCTGCTGCGCGCGGGCGCCGACAAGGTCGGCGTCAACACGGCCGCGATCGCCCGCCCGGAGCTGATCCGCGAGATCGCCGAGCGGTTCGGCCGGCAGGTCCTGGTCCTGTCGGTGGACGCGCGCAGGACTCCGTCCGGGAGCTTCGAGGTCACCACCCACGGCGGCCGTCGCGGTACTGGCATCGACGCCGTCGAATGGGCTCACCGGGCCGCCGAACTGGGTGCCGGTGAGATCCTGCTCAACTCGATGGACGCCGACGGCACCAAGGACGGCTACGACATCGAGATGATCGAGGCCGTACGCAAGCACGTGACGGTCCCCCTGATCGCGAGCGGCGGCGCCGGACGGCTCGCCGACTTCCCGCCGGCCATCGCGGCAGGCGCGGACGCCGTGCTCGCCGCCTCCGTCTTCCACTTCGGGGATCTGCGGATCGGCGAGGTGAAGGAGACGCTGCGGGGGGCGGGGCACCCCGTTCGGTAGGCCGCGCCGGGCTGCCCCGCGAAACGGTGCGTCTGAAACGGTGCCTCAGATGCCCAGCTGCTTCGTTTCGTGCAGCCGGGTGATCGCGTCCTTCTCGCCCTCCAGCTCCACGTCGGCGACCTGCTGGCGGCCGTACAGGAACAGCAGCAGCTCCGACGGCTCACCGGTCACCGTGACGACCGGTGTGCCCCGGTGGGCGACCGCCGTCTGGCCGTCGGGGCGGCGCAGGACGAGCCCGGTCGGGGCGCCGCGGCCCATCAGCCGGGCGGTGCGCTCCAGGCGGGACCACAGGGCGTCCTGGAACACGGTGTCCAGCTCGCGCGGGGTCCAGTCGGGCTGGGCGCGGCGTACGTCCTCGGCGTGGACGTAGAACTCGATCGTGTTCGAGATCTCGTCGATCTGCTTGAGGGAGAAGGGGGAGAAACGCGGCGGGCCGGTACGGATGAGCTGGATCAGCTCCTCGTACGGCTTCTCGGCGAACTCCGCCATCACCCGTTCCAGGCGTGGCGCGAGCTGCTTGATCAGGATCCCGCCCGCGGCGTCCGCGCGGCGCTCGCGCACCACGACGTGCGCCGCGAGATCTCGGGTGCTCCAGCCCTCGCACAGGGTCGGGGCGTCCGGGCCCGCGGTCTCCAACAGGTCGGCGAGGAGAAGCCGTTCACGCTTGGCATGGGTCGACATACAGCCAGCCTACGACCGACCGCCCGCCCCGCCCAGCAAGGGCCCGACCGACGTGGCGCGCTGCCGGTGCGGGCGCGTCCGCCGGGCCGCCGCGTCCGCCGGGCCCGCGCTGAGCGAGGCGACCACCAAGACCCGCAGACACCCACACACCGGCTGGGCACCGCCTCGGCCGGGCCTGCGCCGAGCGAAGCGGCTACCCCAAAACCCGCGATGCTGTACCGCGCCCCGTAAGGGGCGCGGGCCTGTATCGATATGCGGCTCCGCCGCGTGGGCGCGACCAGCCCCCACCGGCCCGCGGGTTCATCACCGGGCTGCCGGCGGAGCGCTCGGCGCAGGCCCGGTGACCGGTCCGGCCTGTGGACAACCGCCGGACCTGTCGCCGCCGCGCGGCACAATGGCACCCATGACCAGCACGCCCCGGCAGCCCAGCCAGCTCGACCCGGAGATCGCCGCGCGGATCAAGCGCAGCGCCGACGGGCTTCTTCCCGCGATCGCCCAGCAGTACGACACCGGTGAGGTGCTCATGCTCGGCTGGATGGACGACGAGGCGCTGCATCGCACGCTGACGACCGGCCGGTGCACGTACTGGTCGCGCAGCCGTCAGGAGTACTGGGTCAAGGGCGACACCTCAGGCCACTTCCAGTGGGTCAAGTCCGTGGCCCTGGACTGCGACGCCGACACCGTGCTCGTCAAGGTCGACCAGGTGGGCGCCGCCTGCCACACCGGCGCCCGCACCTGCTTCGACGCGGACGTCCTGGTCAAGGACGCCGGGTCGGCCGTACGCCCGTCCGCTCAGTAAGGTCAGCCGCCATGGACCTTGAGACGTTCCGCAAGCTGGCCACCGACCGCCGCGTCATCCCCGTCAGTCGCAAGCTCCTCGCCGACGGCGACACCCCGGTCGCGCTCTACCGCAAGCTCGCCGCCGAGCGCCCGGGCACCTTCCTGCTGGAGTCCGCGGAGAACGGCCGCACTGCGTTCAAATGGTCTCGCTACTCCTTCGTGGGCGTCCGCAGCGCCGCCACCCTCACCGAGCGGGACGGCCGGGCCCACTGGCTCGGCACCCCGCCCGTCGGCGTGCCCGTCGACGGGGACCCGCTGGCCGCCCTGCGCGCCACCATCGAGGCCCTGCACACACCCCACGGGAAAGGCCTGCCGCCCTTCACCGGAGGCATGGTCGGCTACCTCGGCTACGACATCGTGCGCCGCCTGGAGAAGATCGGCCCCGGCGAGCGGGACGACCTCCGGCTGCCCGAGCTGACCATGCTGCTGACGAGCGACCTGGCGGTCATGGACCACTGGGAGGGCTCCGTCCTGCTGATCGCCAACGCGATCAACCACAACGACCTCGACACGGGCGTCGACGAGGCCTACGCGGACGCGGTCGCCCGCCTCGACGCCATGCAGGCCGACCTCTCCCGTCCGGTCTCCCAGCCCCCGGCCGCGCTCCCGCCCTCCGAACTCCCCGAGTACACGGCACTCTGGGGCGGCCCCGACTTCCAGGAGGCCGTCGAGGACATCAAGGAGCGCATCCGGGCCGGCGAGGCCTTCCAGGTCGTACCGTCGCAGCGCTTCGAAACGCCGTGCACGGCAAGCGCGCTGGACGTCTACCGGGTGCTGAGGGCGACCAATCCGTCGCCGTACATGTACCTCTTCCGCTTCGACGGTTTCGACGTCGTGGGTTCGTCCCCCGAAGCCCTGGTCAAGGTCGAGGACGGGCAGGCGATGGTCCACCCCATCGCGGGCACCCGGCACCGCGGCGCCACCCCGCAGGAGGACCAGGTCCTCGCCGACGAGCTGCTCGCCGACCCCAAGGAGCGCGCCGAGCACCTGATGCTCGTCGACCTGGGGCGCAACGACCTGGGCCGGGTCTGCGAACCGGGCTCCGTCGAGGTCGTCGACTTCATGTCCGTCGAGCGGTACTCGCACGTCATGCACATCGTGTCGACGGTGACCGGCCGGGTCGCGCCCGGACGTACGGCCTTCGACGTCCTCACCGCCTGCTTCCCGGCCGGCACCCTCTCCGGGGCGCCCAAGCCGCGCGCGATGCAGATCATCGACGAGCTGGAGCCGTCCCGCCGCGGCCTGTACGGCGGCTGTGTCGGCTACCTCGACTTCGCGGGCGACTCCGACACGGCCATCGCCATCCGCACCGCACTGCTGCGCGGCGGCACGGCCTATGTGCAGGCCGGCGCGGGCATCGTCGCCGACTCCGACCCCGTGGCCGAGGACACCGAGTGCCGCAACAAGGCGGCGGCGGTCCTGCGGGCGGTCCACACGGCGAACAGGCTCCACGGGACCGGGTGAACCCCGGGTGACGGCGCACGCGGCGCGCAGGCGATAGTGGAGTACGTGACCGCACTACCTCACCCCGCCGGCGAACCCGTGTCCGCCCGCACCAGCCGACGCAGCCTCGGCCTCGCCCTGCTGTCCGGTGCGCTGGGCGCGGCCGTGGCGCTGCTGTCCTCCCGGCAGCGCTGGTCGGAGGCGACGGCCACGGTGGCGGGCGGCGACTTCCCGTTGACCGCGCAGGGCAGCGACGTCACGGGCGTGCCCGCGGCCCTCGCCATAGTGGGCCTCGCCGCGCTCGTCGCCGTCTTCGCCGTACGCCGGGCCGGGCGCCTCCTCGTCGCGGCGCTGCTCTCCCTCTCCGGCGCGGGCACGATCGCCGCGGCCCTGCTGGGCGCCTCCGACAGCTCCGCGCTCGACGAGAAGGCCGCGCAGGCCTCCGGCGACACCTCCGCCACCGTCGACGCGCTGAGCCACACCGCCTGGCCGTACGTCGCGGCCGCGGGCGGCGCGCTCATCCTGCTGGCCGGGCTGCTCGCGCTGCGCTACGGGCGGCTGTGGCCCGCGATGTCCGGCCGGTACGAGCGCGACGGCACCCCCCGGCCGCGCAGGGCGAAGCCCGTGGACCCCGACCGGCCCGAGGACCTGTGGAAGGCCCTCGACCGAGGCGAGGACCCCACGGGACCGGACCCGGCGTAGACCCCCGCTCACGGCACACGCACGCGTACGGGACAATGGATGATGAGCGTCCGGCTCACCACACGCAGCACGCGGCACAGCGACTCACAGCACACAAGGAGCAAGTCATGGCGGGCAGCAACCACGGCCACACCCCGGCCGCCTGGACCGGTGTCACCATCACCTTCATCGGTTTCTGCGTCGCGGGTGCCTTCATGGTGATGGCCGAGCCGCTGGGCTTCTGGGCCGGCATGGTGATCACCGTTCTCGGCGGTGTCGTCGGCGTCATCATGCGCGCGATGGGCATGGGCCGGCCGAAGGCGGCCTCCCAGGGCCCGCAGACCGCGGCCTCCGCGCCTGCCGAGCGCACCACCGCCGGCGCCGAGGGCTGAGTCTCGTAGGCCTCCCGCACGGACTTCGTGGAGGGGCGGTCTTCCGGTGGCGGTCACCGAAGGACCGCCCTCCACGCGCGCGTACGGCCTGTAGGGGGCAGAATGCGTGGAGTGGACGCCGAGAGTCAGAGGATGAGTCTGCTGAACGCCGGTTCGACGCTGAGTCGGCTGGCTGTCCCCGGCGGGGTGCTGGCGGCAGTCGTCGGGGCCTTCGCGTACGTCGCGGCCGTGGACCCCAACGAGCCGGGGCACTACCCCGCCTGCCCGCTGCTGCGCTACACGGGCCTGTACTGCCCCGGCTGCGGCGGACTGCGCAGCGCGCACGCCTTCGCGCACGGGGACCTCGGGGCGGCGCTCACGGCGAACGGGATCGCCGTGCTGGGCTTTCTGGGTTTCGCGGTGCTGTGGTCCGTCTGGGTGGTCCGTGCGGCGCGCGGACGGCCGACGCGGATCGAGCTGGGGTCCGTGCATCTGTGGTTCCTAGGCACGTCGGTCCTGGTCTTCACGGTTGTCCGGAACTTGCCGTTCGGTGGCTGGCTGCATCCTTGATCATGTGACGAATGTCCAGGTAATGGGACCGGCGTCAACCGGATGCGAGGGCTACGCCCTCCTCCGGATACCATCGAGACACCGCTTGAACAGCTTGATTCGCTTTATCGCTTCGACAGTCACCTCGACTGTCAACCGTCCGGAAGGGGGCCGCTCGCGTGAGTGTGCTCGACGAGATCATCGACGGAGTCCGTGCCGACCTCGCGGAGCGGCAGGCGCGCGTCAGCCTCGACGAGCTCAAGGAGCGCGCGGCGAAGGCTCCCGCGGCCAAGGACGGTCTGGCCGCCCTGCGCGGCGAAGGTGTCAAGGTGATCTGTGAGGTCAAGCGTTCCAGCCCGTCCAAGGGCGCGCTGGCCGCGATCGCGGACCCGGCCGGCCTGGCGGCGGACTACGAGGCGGGCGGCGCCGCCGTCATCTCCGTCCTCACCGAACAGCGCCGCTTCGGCGGCTCGCTGGCCGACCTGGAGGCCGTCCGCGCGCGCGTGGACATCCCGGTCCTGCGCAAGGACTTCATCGTCACCTCGTACCAGCTGTGGGAGGCGAGAGCGTACGGCGCCGACCTGGTCCTGCTGATCGTCGCGGCCCTCGACCAGCCCGCCCTGGAGTCCCTCGTCGAGCGCGCCGAGTCCATCGGCCTCACCCCGCTCGTCGAGGTCCACGACGAGGACGAGGTCGAGCGGGCGGTCGACGCCGGCGCGAAGGTCATCGGCATCAACGCGCGCAACCTCAAGACCCTGGAGGTCGACCGCTCCACCTTCGAGCGCGTCGCGCCGGAGGTCCCCGCGGGCATCATCAAGGTCGCCGAGTCCGGCGTCCGCGGCCCGCACGACCTCATCGCGTACGCCAACGCGGGCGCCGACGCGGTGCTGGTCGGCGAGTCCCTGGTGACCGGCCGCGACCCGAAGGCCGCGGTCTCCGACCTGGTGGCGGCGGGCGCGCACCCGGCGCTGCGGCACGGGCGGGGCTGACCCCGAGATGATTCCGGCCGTCCCCACGCCCACCGTCCGTCCGGGCCCGCGCCCGGCCGGCGGCTCGGGGTGCACGGGGCCGGACGGTCACGCGCATGGCGGTATGCCGGTAGAGTTGCCCGCGATGTTTTCGATCACCGTGGCGACCAGGGACCCCTACGCCCGCCTCGCCCGCGGATGCCGGCCGCGTGGCTGCCGGGCGCCCGCGCGGCGGGTGCACGGGCGACGGGTGCGGTACGTCATCGGTGACGAGCCGGGGCAAGTCAACGGGATGCGATGGCGCTCCGCGCGCTGAGCCGCGTTCCGTTGTGAACGCCGGGTGGAATGCCGCCGCCGGTTCGTGAGAGTGGATCCGGCCGGTTCGGCACCGCCGGAGTACGTCGTGGCGGTTGCTCGCCGTCGCGGCGGACAACGGAGCGGACAGTCGCGCACGCAGCCGACGTGATCCCCAGTCCGATCAACCCCGGGGCGGTCATGCCCCTGTGAGGTATCCGCATGTCCAGCGAGTTCTTCATTCCCGACCCGGAGGGTCAGGTCCCCAGCGCCGAGGGGTACTTCGGCGCGTTCGGCGGCAAGTTCATCCCGGAGGCCCTGGTCGCCGCCGTGGACGAGGTCGCCGTGGAGTACGACAAGGCGAAGACGGACCCCGAGTTCGCCCGTGAACTCGACGATCTGCTCGTCAACTACACCGGCCGGCCCAGCGCGCTCACCGAGGTGCCGCGCTTCGCCGAACACGCCGGTGGCGCCCGGGTGTTCCTGAAGCGGGAAGACCTCAACCACACCGGCTCCCACAAGATCAACAACGTGCTGGGGCAGGCCCTGCTCACCAAGCGCATGGGCAAGACCCGCGTCATCGCCGAGACCGGCGCCGGTCAGCACGGCGTCGCGACGGCCACCGCCTGCGCGCTCTTCGGGCTCGAATGCACGATCTACATGGGCGAGATCGACACCCGGAGGCAGGCCCTCAACGTCGCCCGGATGCGCATGCTCGGCGCCGAGGTCGTCGCCGTGAAGTCCGGCAGCCGCACGCTGAAGGACGCCATCAACGAGGCCTTCCGCGACTGGGTCGCCAACGTCGACCACACCCACTACCTGTTCGGCACCGTGGCCGGGCCGCACCCCTTCCCTGTCATGGTGCGCGACTTCCACCGCGTCATCGGCGTCGAGGCCCGCCGCCAGCTGCTGGAGCGCGCCGGGCGCCTGCCCGACGCCGCCATCGCCTGCGTCGGCGGCGGCTCCAACGCCATCGGCCTCTTCCACGCCTTCATCCCGGACACCGACGTACGCCTCATCGGCTGCGAGCCCGCCGGGCACGGTGTCGAGACCGGCGAGCACGCGGCCACCCTCACCGCCGGTGAGCCGGGCATCCTGCACGGGTCGCGGTCGTACGTCCTCCAGGACGAGGAGGGCCAGATCACCGAGCCTTACTCGATCTCGGCCGGGCTCGACTACCCGGGCATCGGACCGGAGCACTCGTACCTCAAGGACAGCGGTCGCGGCGAGTACCGGGCCGTCACCGACGACGCGGCCATGCGGGCGCTGCGCCTGCTGTCGCGGACGGAGGGCATCATCCCGGCCATCGAGAGCGCTCACGCGCTCGCCGGGGCCCTGGAGGTGGGCAAGGAGCTGGGCAAGGACGGGCTGATCGTGGTCAACCTGTCCGGGCGCGGCGACAAGGACATGGACACGGCCGCTCGCTACTTCGGCCTGTACGACACGGACGCGGCCGTCGCCGCGGACGCCGACAGCGGCAACGCCGAGATCGAGGGGGACGCCAAGTGAGCGGCAACATTCAGCTGTTGAGTGGCACCCTGGCGGCGGCGAAGGCCGAGGGGCGGTCCGCCCTCATCGCATACCTCCCGGCCGGGTTCCCGACCGTCGACGGCGGTATCGCGGCGATCAAGGCTGCCTTCGACGGCGGTGCCGATGTCGTCGAGGTCGGTCTGCCGCACAGCGACCCGGTCCTCGACGGCCCCGTCATCCAGACCGCCGACGACATCGCCCTGCGGGGCGGGGTCAGGGTCGCGGATGTGATGCGCACGGTCCGCGAGGCGTTCCAGGCCACGGGGAAGCCCGTGCTCGTGATGACGTACTGGAATCCCATCGACCGGTACGGCGTCGAGCGCTTCACCGCCGAGCTGGCGGAAGCGGGCGGGGCGGGCTGCATCCTGCCCGACCTGCCCGTGCAGGAGTCGGCGCTGTGGCGGGAGCACGCCGAGAAGCACGGGCTCGCCACGGTCTTCGTGGTCGCGCCCAGCAGCAAGGACGCCCGGCTCGCCGAGATCACCGCGGCGGGCTCCGGCTTCGTCTACGCGGCCTCGCTGATGGGTGTCACCGGCACACGTGAATCGGTGGGCGCGCAGGCCCAGGACCTGGTCCGGCGCACCCAGGCCACCACCGACCTGCCCGTCTGCGTGGGCCTCGGGGTCTCCAACGCCCGACAGGCCGCCGAGGTCGCCGGCTTCGCCGACGGCGTGATCGTCGGGTCGGCCTTCGTGAAGCGGATGCTCGACGCGGACGACGAGGCGGCCGGGCTGGACGCCGTACGGGCGCTGGCGGGCGAGCTGGCGAAGGGCGTGCGCGGCGGGGCGTGACCGTCCCGTACACACTCGTACGTACGTGACCGCCCCGTGCATATCGTATGTAACGGACAATCCGCTCACTCGAACGAGTGGAACTGGGGCCGGGGAGGCGCGCTGCGCCTCCCCGGTTCGTTCTGCGGGATGTGAGTGAGAAGAACCGTGACGGAAAGCGCACCGCCCGTGAGCGGCTGGCGGCCGAGCGAGAGAAGCAGAGGGCAGCGGAGAAGCGCAGACGCGCCCTGATCGTCGGCGCCTCGGTGCTCTGCGTACTGGGCCTCGCCGCGGTGGTCGGCGTCATCGCCGCGAACGCGGGCAAGGACGACGGCGGCGACGCGTCGGGCCCGGCCGTGGCGCCCTCCGGGGCGAAGGGCCAGGGCGGTCTCGCCATCCCCGTCGGTGAGCAGGACGCCAAGTCGACCCTCACGGTCTGGGAGGACTTCCGCTGCCCGGCCTGCAAGTCCTTCGAGGACGGGTACCGCTCGACGATCCACGAGCTGACGGAGTCCGGCCGGCTCCAGGTCGAGTACCGCCTCGTGACGCTGATCGACGGGAACATGGGCGGCAGCGGTTCCCGCAAGGCCGCCAACGCCGCCGCCTGCGCGCAGGACGCGGGCAAGTTCACCGCGTACCACGACGTCCTGTTCGAGAACCAGCCCGCCGAAACCGACGACGCCTTCTCCAAGGACAGCAAGCTCATCGAACTGGCGGGCAAGGTCGACGGGCTGGACACCGACGCCTTCGGCCAGTGCGTCGAGGACGGCACGCACAACAGCTGGGTCGTGAAGTCGAACGAGGCCTTCCAGAAGGGCGGCTTCACGGGCACCCCGACGGTCCTCCTCGGCGGCTCGAACATCTACGCGGATCAGTCGATGACCCCCGCGAAGCTCAAGCAGATGGTGGAGGCGCAGAACAAGGACTGAGGCCCGCTCGCCGTGGCGTTATGGACCCGTAGCCGGGTGGGTTGCCGTGGTGCGTGCCCGGCAGGGTAGCGTCGACCCTGCCATGGACCTTGACCTTGCCTTCATTCCGAGCCCGTCGAGCGGGGTGCTGTATCTCGGCCCCGTTCCGCTGCGCGGCTATGCGTTCTGCATCATCATCGGCGTCTTCGTGGCCGTCTGGCTCGGCAACAAACGCTGGATCGCCCGCGGCGGGCGGTCCGGCACGGTGGCCGACATCGCGGTCTGGGCCGTCCCGTTCGGCCTGATCGGCGGACGGCTCTACCATGTGATCACGGACTACGAGCTGTACTTCAGCGAGGGCCGTGACTGGGTCGACGCGTTCAAGGTGTGGGAGGGCGGCCTCGGCATCTGGGGCGCGATCGCGCTCGGTGCGGTGGGTGCCTGGATCGGCTGCCGCCGCCGGGGTATCCCGCTTCCCGCGTACGCCGACGCCGTCGCCCCCGGCATCGCGCTCGCGCAGGCCATCGGGCGCTGGGGCAACTGGTTCAACCAGGAACTGTACGGGCGCCCCACCGACCTGCCCTGGGCCGTCGAGATCACGTCCTCGACGGACGGCCGGGTCCCGGGCACCTACCACCCGACCTTCCTCTACGAGTCCCTGTGGTCCATCGGCGTCGCCGTGCTGGTCATCTGGGCCGACCGCCGCTTCAGGCTGGGCCACGGCCGGGCGTTCGCGCTGTACGTCGCCTCGTACTGCGCCGGCCGCTTCTGGGTCGAGTATCTGCGCGTCGACGACGCCCACCACATCCTCGGCCTGCGCCTCAACAACTGGACCGCGATCTTCGTCTTCCTCCTCGCGGTGATCTACATCGTGGTGTCGGCGCGCAAGCGTCCGGGACGCGAGGAGGTGGTGGAGCCGGCGGCTGTCGAGGAGGCCTCCTCCGAGGGCGAATCCGGTGAGCCCGGTGAGTCCGGTGAGGGTGCCTCCGCCTCCGGCAAGGATGACGGCGGCTCGGTGGAGCTGGAGAAGAAGGCGGACGCCGAGGGAGACGACGAGTCCGCCAAGGCTGCCGTGTCCGATGGCACGTCCGCGGAATCCGTAGCCGAGGAGGGCTCGGCCGAGTCGGCCAAGAAGGGCTGAGGTCTGGCTTGCACCCCAGGTCGTTACGTCGAAGGGGGCGCCGTGTCGCGTGATACGGCGCCCCCTTCGTCATGCGCGGCGGTGGGCCAGGGCGAGGGTGCGGTGGGCGCTCGCGACGATCGCCGTGTCGATGAAGCGGCCGTCGTGGAGGGCGTGGGCGCTGGGGTCGGCGGTGGCCGCCTTGATGATCTGCTCGGCCGACTCGATCTCCTCCGGGGTGGGGGTATATGCCCGCTCGATGACCGGGAGCTGGCGGGGGTGGATCGCCGCGCGGCCCAGGAAACCCAGGGCGCGGCCGTGGGCGCAGGACTCCGCGAGGCCGTCCAGGTCCCTGGTGTCCGGGTGGATCGACTGGGCGGGCGGCGCGAGGGCCGCGGCGCGGGCGGCCAGGACCACCCGGGAGCGGGACCAGTCGAGGGCCGCGTCGTCGCGTACGCCCAGGTCGGCCCGTAGGTCCGCCTCGCCCAGGGCGATGCCGTGCAGGGCGGGGTGGGAAGAGGCGATCGCGTAGGCCTGTTCCACGCCGAGGGCCGACTCCAGGAGCGCGTACAGGGCGATGGCGGGGGCGGACCGTTCCGCGACGCGGATGACGTCGGCGGGGCTCGTCACCTTGGGGAGGCGGAGGCCCGAGAGGCCCGGGAGCGGGGCGAGGACGGCGAGGTCGGCTGCCGCCCGGGGGGTGTCGAGGGCGTTGACGCGGACGTGGACCGGGGTGGGCGGCGGTTCGCGGAGGAGTTCGGCGGTCGCCGCGCGCGCGTACTCCTTGCGGCCGGGGGCGACGGCGTCCTCCAGGTCGACGATCACCACGTCCGCGCCCGACGTCAGCGCCTTGGCCACGACCTCCGGGCGGTCTCCGGGGACGTACAGCCAGGTGAGGGGGAAGGTCGAGGTACTCATAGGGCGCCCTCCGTGCGCAGGGCGGCAATGTCGGTCTCCGCCAGGCCGAGTTCGGTCAGCACCGCGTCCGTGTCCGCGCCGTGCGGGCGGCCCGCCCAGCGGATGGCGCCGGGGGTGGCGGAGAGGCGGAAGAGGATGTTCTGCATGCGCAGGGGGCCCAGTTCGGGGTCGTCGACGGTGGTGACGGTGTCGAGGGCCGCGTACTGCGGGTCCCGCATCACGTCCCGTACGTCCTGGATCGGGGCCACCGCCGCCTCCGCCTGCTCGAAGGCGTCGATGACCTCGGCGCGGGTGTGGTGGGCGATCCAGTCGCCCACCGCCTTGTCGAGGACGTCCGCGTGGCGGGCGCGGTCGGCGCCCGTCGCGAACCAGGGTTCGGAGATCAGCTCGGGGCGCCCCACCAGCCGCATCACGCGCTCGGCGATCGACTGGGCCGACGTGGAGACCGCGACCCAGGTGCCGTCGGCCGTGCGGTAGGTGTTGCGGGGCGCGTTGTTCGTGGAGCGGTTGCCGGTGCGGGGCTGGACATGGCCCAACTGGTCGTACCAGAGGGGCTGCGGGCCGAGGACCGTGAGGATCGGCTCGATGATCGCCATGTCGACGACCTGGCCCTCGCCCGTGCGGTCGCGGGCGGTGAGGGCCGTCATCACCGCGTACGCCGTGGCCAGGCCCGCGATCGAGTCGGCGAGGCCGAAGGGCGGGAGCGTCGGCGGGCCGTCCGGTTCGCCGGTGATGGCCGCGAAGCCGCTCATCGCCTCCGCGAGGGTGCCGAAGCCGGGGCGGCGGGCGTACGGGCCGAACTGGCCGAAGCCGGTGACGCGGGCCAGGACCAGGCGGGGGTTGGCCGCCGACAGTTCCTTCCAGCCCAGGTCCCACTTCTCCAGGGTGCCGGGGCGGAAGTTCTCGATGATCACGTCGGTCGTCCCGGCGAGCCTCAGGAGTGTGGTGCGGCCGCCCGGCTTCGACAGGTCCAGGGTCATCGTGCGTTTGTTGCGGCCGAGGAGTTTCCACCACAGGCCCACGCCGTCCTTGGACGGGCCGTGGCCGCGGGACGGGTCCGGTCTGGTGGGGTGCTCGACCTTGATGACCTCCGCGCCGAAGTCGCCGAGCATCGTGGCGGCGAGGGGGCCGGCGAAGAGGGTGGACAGGTCGAGGACGCGGAGGCCGGTGAGAGGGGGGAGGGGGGTGGTCGGCGGTGCGCTGTTCACTTGGCTCGCTCTGGGGTCATGGGCGGGGTCACGGATGGGGTCATGGGCGGTGGGTGAAGTGGGTCTCTTGGAGGGTGAGTTGGGCCAGGGTGTCGAAGCCGGTGCCGTTGAAGTCGGCGATGGAGGTGGCCAGGCGGTTCTTGAGCGGAGCCGTCCAGCGGGCGGGGACCGCTTCCGGGCGGCCCGCGAGGAGGCCCGCGATACTGCCCGCCGTCGCACCGTTAGAGTCCGTGTCCCAGCCGCCGGACACGGTGCGGCAGATGGAGGCCGTGAAGTCGCCGTTCGCGTGGGTGAGGGCGGCGACGAGGAGGGCGGTGTTGGGGATGGCGTGCACCCAGTGGTAACCGGCGTGCGTGGCGTGGAGTTCGTCGGCGATCGTGTCGAAGTCGGTGTGGTCCTCGGCCAGTCGGAGGGCGTGGTGGATCGCCCGGGCCAGGCGTGAGTCGGGCGGGACGACCGTGAGGCCGGTGCGGAGGCAGTGGTGTACGTCGTGGGTGCCGGTGGCTGCCTCGGCGATGGTGGCCGCGGTGAACATGGCCGCGTAGACGCCGTTGGCCGTGTGGGTGAGGGTGGCGTCGCGGTGGGCCTGTTCCGCGGCGGCGGCCGGGTTGCCGGGGTGGGTCCAGCCGTGGACGTCGGCGCGGATCAGGGCGCCGATCCATTCGCGGAACGGGTTGCGGTGGTGGGCCGTGCACGGGGGGTCGATGCCCGTGAGGAGGTTGCGGTAGGCGATGCGTTCCGCGGTGAAGGTGCGGCCCGCGGGAAGTTCGTCGAGCCAGAGCCGGGCCACGTCGGTGGTGGTGAAGTCCGGGCCGTGGCGGCTGAGCAGGAGGAGGTTGAGGAGGGGGTAGTTGAGGTCGTCGTCCTCGGGCATGCCGTCGATGTTCTCGGCGAGGGAGGTTGTCGCCGAGCGGCGGTTCCAGGGGTGGGCCGCGAGCAGTTCGGGCGGTACGCCTCTGGCGGTGAACCAGGTGTTCAGGGGCCAGTTGCCGGTGGCTCGGGCGAGGTGACGGATGGCGGTGAGGGGGAGCTTTTCCACGGGTTTGCCGAGGAGGCAGCCCACGGCCCGGCCCAGCCAGGCGGCCTCCAGACGGGGGAGGTGGGTGGGAGCGGCGAGAACGGCGCCGTCGGCTGCGGCGCGCCAACCGCCCGTGGTCGCGGCCGTGTCGGTTCCTCCGCTCGGCCAGTTCGGGCACAGGGCGCGGATCTTGTTCAGGTCCGTCGGCTCCGCGTCCGCCAAGGCGCTCGGCAGTTCCGCCAGTTCGTCCAGCAGGTCCTCGGCCAGCAGCCGCAGGTAGCGGGTGGCCGGTTGCGGGGAGGCGCCCGCGCGGAGGGGGGCCTCCCCGCCGCCCGCCGCCCTCCAGCGGGCGGCGATGGCCTTGGGTTCGCGGCCGTCCTGGCGGGCCTGGTGGAGTTCGTGGCCCAGGAGGTCTTCGGGCTGGACCCAGGTGAGGCGCAGGGTCATCGGGCGGCCGCCAGGGTGGTGAAGGCCGCTTCGTGGGACCGGCGGCGGTCGGTGTCCCGGGTGAAGATCTCGCGCGCCACCCCGGCCAGCTCCCTGGCCGGGGCGTGCAGGTCCAGACGGCTGGACTCGGCCACCGTCTTGGCCCACTCGGGCGGGACCTCGGAGCCCAGGGCGCCCGCGACGGCGCCGGCCATGGTGGCGATGGAGTCGCAGTCGCGGCCGTAGTTGACCGAGCCGAGGACGGCGTGCCGGTAGTCGCCGCGGGCCACCACCAGCATGCCCAGGGCGACGGGGAGTTCCTCGATCGCGTGGAGGCGGGAGGGGCGGCGGGCGCCGAGGGACGGGGAGCGGTAGTCGGGGCCCACCGTGTCGTACGGGGTGACCGCCTCGCGCAATGGACGCAGCGCCGACTCGAAGTCCGTGTGGCGCGAGGCCACTTCACAGACCGACTCGATGGCCGTACGGGTGCCGTCCTTCGCCAGGGACAGGCAGGCCGACACCACCGAGTCCGCCGTGGCCCCGGGTGCGCAGGCCGCCGCCACCGCCGCCGCGAGGACACCCGCGGCCTCCCTGCCGTACGACGACTGGTGGGCGCCCGCGATGTCGAGGGCCTCGGCGTACGCGCCCGCCGGGTTGGCCGCGTTGACCAGGCCGACGGGGGCCATGTACATCGCGGCGCCGCAGTTGACGATGTTGCCGACGCCGGCCTCGCGGGGGTCGACATGGCCGTAGTGGAGACGGGCCACCAGCCACTTCTCGGCGAGGAAGACACGTTGGAGGGGGAGCGCCTCCGCTTCCAGTTCCGGGATCCAGCGGGGGTTGGTGATCAGGTCGGGGACCAGGTGGTCGGCGATCGCGTACGCGTCGAGGTGGTCGCGGACCGTGGCGTAGACCCGGACGAGCGCGTGGGTCATCAAGGTGTCGTCGGTGACGTGGCCGTCGCCCTTGTGGTACGGGGCGATGGGGCGGGCGGTGCGCCAGGCGTCGCCGTTCCAGGGGCCGACGATGCCGTGGACGCGGCCGCCGTGGCGTTCGGCGATCTGGTCGGGTGAGTAGCCCTCGACGGGGCCGCCGAGAGCGTCGCCGACGGCGGCCCCTACCAGGGCGCCGGTGATCCGTTCGTCGAGAGTGGCTTCCAGAGTGGGCGTCATGCCCGAATCATCCTCCTGGGGTGGTGAGTTCCGTCGCTGCGAGAAGTTCGGCGAGGTGTACGAGATCGGTGCCGGTGAGGCGGGGGAGGACGCAGCCGGAGAGGGTGCGGCAGGCGTCCCGCCAGGCGGCCGGGACCGCGGCGCCGCCGCCGAGCGCGCCGGTCAGGGCGCCGGCGAGGGCCGGGGCCGAGTCGGCGACCCGGGAGAGACAGGCCGCCGCCGGTACGGCCTCGGCGATCCGGCCGCGGGCGGCGGTGGCGAGGGCGAGGGCGACCGGGACGGTTTCCGCGGCGGCGATGCCGTAGCTGTAGACGTGGTCGACGATCTGGTGCTCCAGGAGGGGGACGAGCGCGAACGTGCCGTCGTTCCTGTGTTCCTGCGCCAGGCGCAGCGCGTGGCGGGCGTTGCGGCCGATCTCCGTCTCCGCCGGGAGTTCGGCGAGCGCCGCCGTCACGCAGGTGTCGATGTCCGTGCCGTCGAGGGCGAGCGCGAGGGCGGCGGCCATGGCACGGGCGCCGTGCACACCGTCGCCGTCCTGGGTGTAGCGGGCGTCGAACTCGGCGAGGTCCGCGGCGAGTCGGGGGTCACCGGTGTGGGCGACGGCGAGCACGCAGGCCCGTACGCAGGCCGCGTCGTCGAAGTAGTGCGGGTTGTCGTGGCCGGTCGCGGGTGGGCGCAGGCCGGCGGCGAGGTTGCCCAGTCCGGCCCGTACGGAGATGCGGGCGCGCAGGGGCAGGACCGCCGACTCGACCTCCGGCGCCCGCTCCGCCGCGGCCGCGACCTCGCTGGCCACGGCGTTCCAGGACAGGTCGATCGCCGCCCGCATCCGCCGCGCCCTGCTCAGATCCCCGAGCGCACTCCCGTCCCCGGCCCGCAACACCGCCTCCGCCGCGAACGCCGCCCACTCCGCGTCGTCCGAGGGCCCGAGGCGCAGGGGTTCGGGGGGCTGGTTGAGAGCGATCGGCACGGGCAGCGTCGTCGTCGCGTTGTGCTCCGCGAACGTGTCCAGCTCCCGGGTCAGCCGCCGCGTCCACTCCGGCATCCGGGCCGCCCTGTGCCGAGCGGCGGGCCACCCGGCGGCGTCGCCCGCGGCCAGGCCGAGGAGGAGGCCTTCGATACGGCGGGGGTGAGGGGCGGGGTGGGTGTGTGTCCTCTCGGGGGCGGTGTGTGGTCGGGTGCTGGTGCTGGTGCTGGTGCTGGTGCTGGCGGTGGTGGTGGCGATGTGCGGTCCGGTGTCGGGGGCGGTGACAGGACGGTCGGCCGGGGCGGCGGGCAGGGCCCGGAGTGCGGGGGTGGAGCCGCCGGGCGTGGCCGGGGAGGGGGCGGGCGCCGGCTCCGGGAGCGCAGCCGCGTGCGACGCGCCCTGGGACAGCGCCGCCGGGGCAGCACTGGTGAGCCGGGCCGCGCTGATGGGCCGGCCTGTGGCGCTGGGCAGGGCTGTGGTGTCGGGTTGGTGCGTGGCGCTCGGTTGGTTCGAGCTGCCGGAGCCGTTCGCGGTTCCGGCCGTGTCGGACGGAGCCGTGCCCCTGGCCGAGGGCGGGTTGCTGGGCTTGCCCGTGCTGCTGGTCGGGTGTGAGCCGGTGGGTGGGGCTGCGCTGTTGGGGTTGCTCGGGCTCCCGGTCCGGGGTGGGCTGCTGCGTCCGCCCGTACTCCTGGAGCGGCGTGAGGTACGGGTCGGGCCGGAGTCGGTGGACGGACCTGTGTTGCTGGTGCTGCTCGCGGTCCCGGTCGGGGGCGGGCTGGGCTTGCCCGTGCTGTTGGGGGGACGTGTAGTGCTGGTTGGGCGTGAGTTGGCAGGCGGGGCCGTGTTGTTGGGGGCGTTCGTGCTCTCGGGCGGGCCCGGGTTGCTGGATCTGGCGGTGGTCCCCGGTTTGCCGGACGGACGTGGGCTGGGGGTGCCGTCGGTGGTGTTGGTCCTGCCCGGACCGTTGGTCGGGCCCGTGTTGTCGGAGTGGGCCGAGTTGTCGCCTCCGGTCGCTGCCGGACCGCCGTCGGGTGCGTCTCCCTCCTGGGCCCCCTTCACGGCCGTACCTCTTCCTTGTCCGTGGCCAGCACGTACGCGTTCGGATCCGGGCTGGGCTGGCCTCCGGGCAGTGGCCCGGTGGCCCACTTCCCGGCCTCGTCCGGGGTCAGGAGTTCGGCGACGTCGAGGACGTGGTGGCCCTCCATGGACGGCAGGCAGCTGCCCCGTGCCGGGCCGATGGCGGAGGCCCAGGTGGGCGGGATGGCGGAGGCACCCCGCGTGGCCCCGGCCAGGGCGCCCGCGACCGCGGCGGTGGTGTCGGCGTCGCGGCCCATGTTCACCGCGGTCAGGACCGACTCCGTGAAGTCGCCGTCGGCTGCCGCGTAGGCGCCGAAGGCGAGGGCGACGGCTTCCGGGGCCAGGTCGGTCCAGGGGTAGCCACCGATCACCACCGCGGAGCGGACCGCGCGTTCGCCGTGGTGGGCGACCGCCACCGCGCGGCGCAGGGAGCGGGCCGTCCAGGAGTCGTCGGGGACCACGGCCAGGGCCGAGGCCACCACGGCGATCGTGGGAGCGCCCGCCATCGCCGCCGCCACGCCCGCCGCCACCGCCTGGCCGCCGTAGATGCCCTCGCCGTCGTGGCTGACGGAGCCGTCGATGGCGACCAGGCGGGCCGCCTCCGCGGGGCGGCCCGCGGCGAAGACGCCGAACGGGGCCGCGCGCATGGCAAGGCCGTCGCTCCAGGCGTGGCGGTGCTGGGCGGAGATGGGGGCGGCGAGGCCCCGGCGCAGGTTCTCCAGCGTGCCGCGTTCGCTGAAGCCCGCGCCGCGGAAGGGGCCCTCGTCCCGGTCGGCGATCCACTCGTGCCAGGCGGCCTCCACGTGCGCGACCGTGAGCGCCGAGCCGTGGCGGGCCAGCAGCAGGCCCGAGAAGATCGCGTACTCGGTGTCGTCCGTGCCCGCGGGGTGCTCGGCCACGTACCCGGTGATCCGGCCCCAGCGTGCGCGGATCTCCGACGGCTTCATGTTCTCGGCGGGGGCGCCCAGCGCGTCCCCGACGGCGAGTCCGAGCAGCGCCCCGCGCGCCCGGTCACGGAGACCGGCGGCGTCCCCCGGCGCCGGAGCCGAGGGAATGCAGGCGATCGAAGCCATACGGTGCCTCTCTCCATGTCACATGTCCGCACGCATCACGCATCACGCATTGCTCATTACGCATCACACGTCTGCGCGCAGTTGATCTGCTCTTCGGATCTTTGCCACACCGCGCACCTCACCGGCTCCCGGAACGTCCGCCAATCACCCGGTCGACATCTGCGCGGACCCATGTACGAATGAGCGGCCAGAGGTCCTTGCCGCTTTGAAACGGGGAGTTCGCATGCTGGGAAACCGCAGGTAAGTACGGCCTTCCTTGCTGGCAGGAGTGATTTTCCGCGCGTACGTTCGAGGTGTAGGAGTAGCTCGGGAAGCAGCTCAAGAAGCAGTTCAGGAACACCTTTTCGGGGGGACCGGTCCATGGCCGTCATCGAGAACGAAGCGACCCTGCACGTGGCGCACCGTGACAACCACACCCACCGCGACGTGAACGGCGGCTGGCTGCGGCCCGCCGTCTTCGGGGCGATGGACGGGCTCGTGTCCAACCTGGCCCTGATGACCGGGGTCGCGGGCGGCGTCACCGGTCAGCGGGCCGTCGTCATCGCCGGGCTCGCGGGACTCGCCGCCGGAGCCTTCTCCATGGCGGCCGGCGAGTACACCTCCGTCGCCTCGCAGCGTGAGCTCGTCGAGGCCGAACTCGACGTCGAGCGGCGGGAGCTGAGAAAGCACCCGAAGGACGAGGAGGCGGAGCTCGCCGCGCTGTACGAGTCCCGGGGAGTCGAGCCGGAGCTCGCCCGGCAGGTCGCCAAGCAGCTCTCGCACGACCCCGAGCAGGCCCTGGAGATCCACGCGCGCGAGGAGCTGGGGATCGACCCCGGGGGCCTGCCGTCGCCCACCGTCGCCGCGGTCTCCTCCTTCGGGTCCTTCGCCATGGGCGCGCTGCTGCCCGTACTGCCGTATCTGCTCGGCGCGAGCGCGCTGTGGCCGGCCGTGCTGGTCGCCCTCCTCGGGCTCTTCGCGTGCGGGGCGGTCGTGGCCAAGGTGACGGCGCGATCCTGGTGGTACAGCGGGCTGCGGCAGCTCGCGCTCGGGGGTGCCGCGGCGGGTGTGACATACGCCCTGGGCAGCCTGTTCGGTGCCGCCGTATGATAGATGAGGCTGGCTACGTATGCGTGGGACCGTATAAGTAGTCGTTACCAGGCGGTTTCGAATGCTTAACCGCTGGGCATGAGCCGTAAGCGCCGCAGGCAATGACGCCTGCTCCGCACCTCATGCAGTACCCCGTGGTGGGCGACGACGCCCTCTGCGCCCACGAGCCGACGGGCACTGATCTGTCCGATTGGCTCCCCTTTACTCCATCGCCGTGCGCGGTACCCGCGCCACGCACCCGCGATGTCCGCATGTTGGAACGAACTATCCCGGTTCCCGAGAACCGCTCCATCATGTAACCTGCACGAAATTTTGCTCCGCGCAGAGGGCCAGCGTCGTCCCTCGGCACCTGCGCCCCCAGAGCCTTAAGCCTGGGAGGCACCTTTCAAAGCCACATGACGACGACGGGAGAGCCGATGCGTACGCCGCGCCAGCCGTCCCAGCATTCCGCGAATGGCCAGAACTGGTCCTTCATGGATGCTCGCCCTGCTGCGCAGGGTATGTACGACCCCCGCAACGAGCACGACGCCTGTGGCGTCGGCTTCGTCGCCACCCTCACCGGCGAGGCGTCCCACACCCTGGTCGAGCAGGCCCTCACGGTCCTGCGCAACCTGGAGCACCGTGGTGCCACCGGCTCCGAGCCCGACTCCGGCGACGGCGCCGGCATTCTCTCCCAGGTGCCGGACGCGTTCTTCCGCGAGGTGGCCGGATTCGAGCTGCCGGAGGCGGGCGGGTACGCCGTGGGTATCGCCTTCCTGCCTCAGGACGGCACCGACGACGCCGTCGCGCGCATCGAGGCCATCACCGCCGACGAGGGCCTGACCCTGCTCGGCTGGCGCGAGGTCCCGGTCGCCCCCGAGCTGCTCGGCGCCACCGCCCGCTCGACGATGCCCGTCTTCCGCCAGCTGTTCGTCACCGACGGCGCCGGCCGGGGCATCGACCTCGACCGCAAGGTCTTCGTGCTGCGCAAGCGCGCCGAGCGCGAGGCCGGCGTCTACTTCCCGTCGCTGTCCGCGCGGACCATCGTCTACAAGGGGATGCTCACCACCGGCCAGCTGGAGCCCTTCTTCCCGGACCTGTCCGACCGCCGCTTCGGCTCCGCGATCGCGCTCGTCCACTCCCGCTTCTCCACGAACACCTTCCCGAGCTGGCCGCTCGCCCACCCGTACCGCTTCGTCGCGCACAACGGCGAGATCAACACGGTCAAGGGCAACCGCAACTGGATGGTCGCGCGCGAGTCCCAGCTCGTCTCCGACCTCTTCGGGGAGAAGGAGCTGGAGCGGATCTTCCCGGTGTGCACGCCGGACGCCTCCGACTCCGCCTCCTTCGACGAGGTGCTCGAACTCCTGCACCTGGGCGGCCGTTCGCTGCCGCACTCCGTACTGATGATGATCCCGGAGGCGTGGGAGAACCATGAATCCATGAACTCCAAGGACACAGCCCGGCGCGCCTTCTACCAGTACCACTCCAAGCTGATGGAGCCCTGGGACGGCCCGGCCTGCGTCACCTTCACCGACGGCTCCCAGGTCGGCGCCGTACTCGACCGCAACGGCCTGCGCCCCGGCCGCTACTGGGTCACCGACGACGGCCTCGTCGTCCTCGGCTCCGAGGTCGGCGTCCTCGACATCGACCCCGCCAAGGTCGTCCGCAAGGGCCGGCTGCAGCCCGGCCGCATGTTCCTCGTCGACACCGCCGAGCACCGCATCATCGAGGACGACGAGATCAAGGCCCAGCTCGCGGCGGAGAAGCCGTACGCCGAGTGGCTGGAGGCCGGCGAGATCGAGCTGTCCGACCTGCCCGAGCGCGAGCACATCGTGCACACCCACGCCTCGGTCACCCGCCGCCAGCAGACCTTCGGCTACACCGAGGAAGAGCTGCGCGTCATCCTCGCCCCGATGGCCAAGGCCGCCGCCGAGCCGATCGGCTCGATGGGCACGGACTCGCCGATCGCCGCGCTGTCCGAGCGCCCGCGCCTGCTCTTCGACTACTTCACCCAGCTGTTCGCCCAGGTCACCAACCCGCCGCTGGACGCCATCCGCGAGGAACTGGTCACCTCCCTGCGCTCCTGGCTGGGCCCGGAGGGCAATCTGCTGGAGCCGACGGCCGCGTCCTGCCGTAGTGTCGCGCTGCCCTTCCCGGTGATCGACAACGACGAGCTGGCCAAGCTCATCCACATCAACGCCGACGGCGACATGCCCGGCATGAAGGCCGCGACCCTGTCGGGCCTGTACCGGGTCTCCGGCGGCGGTGACGCCCTCGCCGCGCGCATCGAGGAGATCTGCGCCGAGACCGACGCCGCCATCGACAACGGCGCCCGCCTGATCGTCCTGTCCGACCGCCACTCGGACGCCGAGCACGCGCCGATCCCCTCGCTGCTGCTCACCGCGGCCGTCCACCACCACCTCATCCGTACCAAGCAGCGCACCCACGTGGGCCTGCTGGTCGAGGCCGGCGACGTCCGCGAGGTCCACCACGTCGCCCTGCTCATCGGCTACGGCGCCGCGGCCGTCAACCCGTACCTGGCGATGGAGTCCGTCGAGGACCTGGTCCGCGCAGGGACGTTCCTGTCGGACATCGAGTCCGAGAAGGCCATCCGCAACCTGATCTACGCCCTCGGCAAGGGCGTCCTGAAGGTCATGTCCAAGATGGGCATCTCCACCGTCGCCTCCTACCGCGGCGCCCAGGTCTTCGAGGCCGTCGGTCTCGACGAGGGCTTCGTGGAGAAGTACTTCAACGGCACCGCCACCAAGATCGGCGGCGTCGGCATCGACGTCATCGCCAAGGAGGTCGCCGCCCGCCACGCCAAGGCGTACCCGGCGAGCGGCATCGCGCCCGCCCACCGTGCCCTGGAGATAGGCGGCGAGTACCAGTGGCGCCGCGAGGGCGAGCCGCACCTGTTCGACCCGGAGACGGTCTTCCGCCTCCAGCACTCGACCCGCACCAAGCGCTACGACATCTTCAAGAAGTACACGGACCGCGTGAACGAGCAGTCCGAGCGGCTGATGACGCTGCGCGGCATGTTCGGCTTCAAGTCGGACCGGCAGCCGATCTCCATCGACGAGGTCGAGCCGGTCTCCGAGATCGTCAAGCGCTTCTCGACCGGTGCCATGTCGTACGGCTCCATCTCGCGCGAGGCCCACGAGACGCTCGCCATCGCCATGAACCAGCTGGGCGGCAAGTCCAACACCGGTGAGGGCGGCGAGGACCCGGACCGCCTGTACGACCCGGCCCGCCGTTCGTCGATCAAGCAGGTCGCCTCCGGCCGCTTCGGTGTGACCAGCGAGTACCTGGTCAACGCCGACGACATCCAGATCAAGATGGCCCAGGGCGCCAAGCCCGGCGAGGGCGGCCAGCTGCCCGGTCACAAGGTGTACCCGTGGGTCGCCAAGACCCGGCACAGCACCCCCGGTGTCGGCCTGATCTCGCCGCCGCCGCACCACGACATCTACTCCATCGAGGACCTGGCCCAGCTGATCCACGACCTGAAGAACGCGAACCCGCAGGCGCGGATTCACGTCAAGCTGGTCTCCGAGGTCGGCGTCGGCACGGTCGCGGCGGGTGTGTCCAAGGCGCACGCCGATGTCGTACTGATCTCCGGCCACGACGGTGGTACGGGCGCCTCCCCGCTCACCTCGCTGAAGCACGCCGGCGGTCCCTGGGAGCTCGGCCTCGCCGAGACCCAGCAGACCCTGCTGCTCAACGGCCTGCGCGACCGCATCGTCGTCCAGACCGACGGCCAGCTGAAGACCGGCCGCGACGTCGTCATCGCCGCGCTGCTCGGCGCCGAGGAGTTCGGTTTCGCGACCGCGCCGCTCGTCGTCTCCGGCTGCGTCATGATGCGCGTCTGCCACCTGGACACCTGCCCGGTCGGCATCGCCACGCAGAACCCGACGCTGCGCGACCGCTTCACGGGCAAGGCCGAGTACGTCGTGAACTTCTTCCAGTTCATCGCCGAAGAGGTCCGCGAGCTCCTCGCCGAGCTGGGCTTCCGCTCCATCGAGGAGGCCGTCGGCCACGCCGAGACGCTCGACGTGACCCGCGCGGTCGACCACTGGAAGGCACAGGGCCTGGACCTGGAGCCGCTGTTCCACGTGCCCGCGCTGCCCGACGGCGCGGTGCGCCACCAGCTGACCGCACAGGACCACGGCCTGGAGAAGGCGCTCGACAACGAGCTGATCAAGCTCGCCGCCGACGCGCTGTCCGCGACCTCCGCCGAGGACGCCCAGCCGGTGCGCGCCCAGGTCGCGATCCGCAACATCAACCGCACGGTCGGCACCATGCTCGGCCACGAGGTGACGAAGAAGTTCGGCGGCGCCGGTCTGCCCGACGACACCATCGACATCACCTTCACCGGCTCGGCGGGCCAGTCCTTCGGCGCCTTCCTGCCGCGCGGTGTCACCCTGCGCCTGGAGGGCGACGCCAACGACTACGTCGGCAAGGGCCTCTCCGGCGGCCGGGTCGTCGTCCGCCCGGACCGGGGTGCCGATCACCTCGCCGAGTACTCGACGATCGCGGGCAACACCATCGCGTACGGCGCGACCGGCGGTGAGCTGTTCCTGCGCGGCCGTACGGGGGAGCGGTTCTGTGTCCGCAACTCCGGCGCCACGGTGGTGTCCGAGGGCGTGGGCGACCACGGCTGCGAGTACATGACCGGCGGTCACGCGGTCGTGCTCGGCGAGACGGGGCGGAACTTCGCGGCCGGTATGTCCGGCGGTATCGCGTACGTCATCGACCTGGACCGCGACAACGTCAACGTCGGCAACGTGAGCGCGGTCGAGGCGCTGGACGACACCGACAAGCAGTGGCTGCACGACGTGGTGCGCCGCCACGCCGAGGAGACCGGCTCGACGGTCGCCGAGAAGCTGCTCGCGGAGTGGTCCGTGTCCGTGGAGCGCTTCAGCAAGATCATCCCCAGCACGTACAAGGCAGTGCTCGCCGCCAAGGACGCCGCCGAGCGAGCCGGTCTCTCCGAGACCGAGATCACCGAGAAGATGATGGAGGCGGCGACCAATGGCTGATCCCAAGGGCTTCCTGAACCACGGCCGCGAGGTCGCCGAGTCCCGCCCGGTCGCAGAGCGCGTCAGGGACTGGAACGAGGTCTACGTCCCCGGCTCCCTGCTGCCGATCATCAGCAAGCAGGCCGGCCGCTGCATGGACTGCGGCATCCCGTTCTGCCACAACGGCTGCCCGCTGGGGAACCTGATCCCCGAGTGGAACGACTACGCCTACCGCGAGGACTGGGGCGCCGCCTCGGAGCGGCTGCACGCCACCAACAACTTCCCGGAGTTCACCGGCCGTCTGTGCCCCGCTCCGTGCGAGTCGGCGTGTGTGCTCGGCATCAACCAGCCCGCCGTCACCATCAAGAACGTCGAGGTCTCCATCATCGACAAGGCGTGGGAGACCGGTGACGTCGCCCCGCAGATCCCGGAGCGGCTGTCCGGCAAGACGGTCGCCGTCATCGGCTCGGGCCCGGCGGGCCTGGCCGCCGCGCAGCAGCTGACGCGGGCGGGTCACACCGTCGCCGTCTACGAGCGCGCGGACCGTATCGGCGGCCTCCTCCGGTACGGCATCCCCGAGTTCAAGATGGAGAAGCGGCACATCAACCGCCGTATCGAGCAGATGCGCGCGGAGGGCACCCGCTTCCGCACGGGCATCGAGATCGGCCGCGACCTGAAGGCGACGGACCTGCGCAAGCGGTACGACGCCGTGGTCATCGCCGCCGGTGCCACGACCGCCCGTGATCTCCCGGTCCCCGGGCGGGAGCTGAAGGGCGTCTACCAGGCGATGGAGTACCTGCCCCTGGCGAACAAGGTGCAGGAGGGCGACTATGTGGCGCCCCCGATCTCGGCCGAGGGCAAGCACGTCGTCGTCATCGGCGGCGGCGACACCGGCGCCGACTGCGTGGGCACCGCCCACCGCCAGGGCGCGGCCTCGGTGACGCAGCTGGAGATCATGCCGAGGCCGGGGGAGGACCGGAACCCGGTCGCCCAGCCGTGGCCGACCTTCCCGATGCTCTACAAGGTGACGAGCGCGCACGAGGAGGGCGGCGAGCGCGTCTACTCCGTCTCCACCACCCACTTCGAGGGCGACGAGGACGGCAACGTGCAGTGGCTGCACCTCACCGAGGTCGAGTTCGTCGACGGCAAGCTGACCCAGAAGCCGGGCACCGAGCGCAGGATCCCCGCCCAGCTGGTCACGCTGGCGATGGGCTTCACGGGGACGGACCGCGAGAACGGCCTGGTCGAGCAGTTCGACCTGGCGCTCGACGAGCGCGGCAACGTCGCGCGCGACGCCGACTTCCAGACCAACGTGCCGGGTGTCTTCGTCGCCGGTGACGCGGGCCGTGGCCAGTCGCTCATCGTGTGGGCGATCGCCGAGGGCCGCTCCGCCGCCCGCGGGGTCGACCGCTTCCTGACCGGGGTGAGCGACCTGCCGGCGCCGATCCGCCCGACGGACCGGTCCCTGATGGTCTGACACCAACTCAGAAGCGGCCTGACACCAACTTAAAAGACGTCCCGTACAACGGCGTACGGAACACCAGACGGCGCCTGCCCGCCAGTCCCCGACCGGACGACTGGGCAGGCGCCGCCGCTTGTTCCCCACCGCACACGCTCCACGTCATATAGTGACGAGGTCATATCGTGACCCTGGTGGCCAGGGGCCGCTCATCCGCTCTCCCGGAGGTCCTGTGAGCAGCGAGGAACCGGACAAGCTGGCGCTGGAGTTGAGGGCGCCGGTGCCGGGCGGGTTCGCGGGGCTGGCCGAGGAGCACATCACGCTGCTGACCGAGGCCTTGCGGAACGAACGGCAGCGACGGGCGGCCCTCCTGGACGAGGCGGTCGGACAACTGGCCGAGCTGGCCCCGGCGGTGCTGCGCAGACCCGTACGGCTCCACTTCCGCTAGGACGAACAGGCGACCAGCACGAGGAAGCCGCTAGGCCGAGGAGGCTCCGACGGCATGGAGACCCTGTCCAACAGGGCCGAGATCCTGAAGATGGGGCAACTCCTCGGGGTCGAGCCCGAACGGCTCGCGTTCCTGCGCGAGTTGCCCGCCGACGACGTACGGCTCTTCCGCGAGCGCAGCGTCTCCGCGCTGTTCGACGAGGAGACCGAGACGCTCGACCGGCTGGCAGCCGCCGTCCGGCTGGTGCCCGCGCGGGCCGCGGCCGTCCTCGCGCGCAAGGGGCTGGGACCGAGGGCTGCCGCCGCCGTCGCCGGACGGCTGGAGCCCGCACGGGCCGCCGCCGTCATGGACAGTCTGCCCCCGGCGTTCCTCGCCGAGGCGGCCGCGCACCTCGATCCGCGGCGGATACCGGCCATCCTGGAGTGGCTGGACGAGGACCTGGTCGTACGTCTCGCCGTGGAACTCGCCGAGCGCGGCGACCATGTCACGATGGGCCGGTTCGCCGGGTACGTGCGGGCCTCGGCGCTCAGCCGGATTCTGCCGCTGCTCGACGACATGACGATTCTGCGGACCGGGTTCCTCATCGACCGGCCCGACCGGCTCGGCCAGGGCCTGGAGTTCCTGGGCGAGGAGCGGATCGCGTCGCTCATCAGGACGGCCGCGGCCGAGGGACTCTGGGTGGAGGCGCTCACCGTCGGCTGCGCGGTGACCGGCTCACTGCGCGCACGGATCGCCGCGTTCACCGCCGCACAGCCCGCGGACCGGCTGGACGCGCTGGTGCGGACCGTCGCCGCCGAGGGGCTGTGGGAGTCCCTGCTGCCCCTGGTCGCACTGCTCGACGAGGACCGGCGGCGGACCGTCGCCGCCCTGCCCTCGCTGCGGGACCCCCGCGCGCTCACCGGCGTCGTACGGGCCGTCGTGGCCACCGGACTCTGGGCGGAGTTCCTGCCGTTGACCGAGGCCCTGCCGGTGGAGGCCCGGCAGATCGTCGCCGACGCGGCGGCCGCGCTGCCCGACCCCGAACTCGACGCGCTCGCCCACGGGGTCGAGAAGGAAGACCTGTGGGAATGCGCCCTGCCACTGGTGAAGTTGATGGACGGCCCCGCCCGGCAGCGGGTCTTCACGATCCTCGCGCTCCACTCCGGCACCACGGCCCCGGAGCCGGACGGGACCGACGGTTGAGGGCCACGGCCTGCCGTACCCTCGGTCTGCCCGCCGGCCCCCGTGCGATGAAGGAGCCCCGTATGCCCGCGATCAGCCTCAGCAAGGTGGAGGAGACCGCGCCCGCTCTCGTCAGCCTCTACAAGACGGCCGGGGTCTCCCTCACCAAGCACGGGCTGAGCGGTCAGCGGGCGGCGGTGTACCTCGTCGTCGACTACTCGGGCTCGATGAGGCCGTACTTCAAGGACGGCAGTGTGCAGGCCCTCGCCGACCGGGTGCTGGGGCTGTCCGCGCACCTCGACGACGACGGGATCGTCCCCGTGGTCTTCTTCTCCACCGGCATCGACGCGGTGACGGACATCGCGCTCGCCGATCACCAGGGACGTGTCGAGCGGATCGCGGCCGGGCTCGGGCACATGGGCAGGACCAACTACCACCTGGCCATGGACGCGGTCATCGACCACTACCTCGACAGCGGCTCCAAGGACCCGGCCCTCGTCGTCTTCCAGACCGACGGCGGGCCGAGCAGCAGGCTCGCCGCGGAACGGTATGTGTGCAAGGCGGCCAGGCTGCCCCTGTTCTGGCAGTTCATCGGCTTCGGCGACCCCGGCAGCAGGCAGTTCGACTTCCTGCGCAGGCTCGACGAGCTGGCCGTACCGGGCAGGCGGATCGTCGACAACGCCGGGTTCTTCCACGCCGGTCGGGATCCGCGGCGGGTCTCCGACAGTGAGTTGTACGACCGTCTGGTGGAGGAGTTCCCGCTGTGGCTGGCCGCGGCACGGGCGCGGGGCATCCTCCCGTGACCGGCGGACCGCGGTCGCCCCGTCGGCTTGTCGCGGTCCTTGTGCCACCCTGATGTCGATCCGGCGGGCGGCGGCGTACGACTCCGGGTCGGGGGCGCCCAGCGGCTGCGGGCCGGGCTCGCCCGCGCCCTGTACGGGCCGGGGGGCACGCGTCGCCAAGCCCACGAAGGAGGAGTACCGGGAGCTCACGAGAGGCGATCACCACCACTGAGCACCTCGGCGCGGCAGGCCGCCGGATCGCCCCAGGCGGTGCGCAGGGCACGGGCCTTGGTGAGCCAGAGCGAGAGGTCGTACTCGGCCGTGTAGCCGATGGCGCCGTGCAGGTGCAGGGCGGTGCGCGCGGTCGTGTACGCCGCCTCGCACGCCGTGACCTTGGCGGCCGCCACGTCGGCCGCGTCCATGGTGACCGCCGCCCCGAACACCAGCGGGCGCGCGAACTCCAGCGCCACCTTCGCGTCGGCCAGCCGGTGCTTCACCGCCTGGAACGAGCCTATGGGCACACCGAACTGGGTCCGCTGCCTGACGTACGCCACCGTCCTGTCGAGGAGGGCGAGTCCTACGCCGAGGGCCTGGGCGGCGGTGGTGAGGCGGGCCCAGGCCAGGGCGCGGGCGAACGGTGGGCCGGGGGCGAGGAGTTCGCCGCCCGGGTCGAGGGGGGTGAGGCGGCGGGCCGGGTCGAGGGAGGCGCGGGGAGGGCCGTGACCGGGGGCGAGGCGGAGTTCGTCGGGGCTCAGGGAGAGGCGGATCGTGGCCGCGTCGCCGTCCAGGGCGTACGCGGCCGGGGGTGCGATCGTCGCCATGGTCGCGCCGGAGGCCAGGGCGGGGAGCAGGTGCTCGGCCATGCGTTCCGGGTCCTTCAGCTCCGCGAGGAGGGCCGCCGCCGTGACCGTCTCCACCAGGGGGCCCGGCACCGCGTGCCGTCCCAGCTCCACGAAGGCGACGGCGACTTCGACCGGAAGGGGGCCCATCCCCTCGTACGCCTCCGGCACCGCCAGCGCGAAGACTCCCGCCTCGGCGATACGGCGCCACAGCGCGCCTCCGGGTGTGTGGTCGCCGTGGCTCCAGGCCCGTACGACCGACGGCGTGTCCGCGGCGGTCAGCATCGCGTCCAGCGAGCCGGCGAACGCGCGCTGTTCGGGGTCGAGGAGGAAGCGCATCAGGAGGGACCCTCCGGCTTCGGTTTCGGTTTCGGCAGCGGGAGTCGCATCAGCGGCGGCCTTTCGGGAGGCCGAGGAGGCGCTCGGCGATGATGTCGCGCTGGATCTCGTTGGTGCCCGCGTAGATGGGGCCGGCGAGGGAGAACACATAGCCCTCGGACCAGTCGGTGTCGGCCGATTCTCCCTCCGGGCCGAGGAGATCGAGGGCGGTCTCGTGCAGGGCGATGTCGTACTCGGACCAGTAGACCTTGTTCATGCTGGACTCGGGGCCGAGGGGCTCTTCGGCGGTGAGACGGGACGCCTGGGCGTAGGCGAAGAGTTCGTACGCCCGTGCGCCGATCACCGCGTCGGCCACCCGGTCGCGCAGGTCCGGCGGGCAGCCCCGCGCGCGCCACAGCTCGGCGAGACGGGTGGCCGAGGCGAGGAAGCGGCCGGGGGAGCGGAGCATCAGGCCCCGTTCGTTGCCCGTCGCCGACATGGCGATACGCCAGCCCTGGCCCGGCTCGCCGATCACGTCCTCGTCGGGGACGAAGACCTCGTCGAGGAAGAGCTCGGCGAACGCCGGTCTGCCGTCGAGGCGGCCGATGGGGCGGACGGTCACGCCGGGGGCACGCAGGTCGAACATCAGGTACGTCAGCCCTTGGTGCGGCTTCGGGGCGGGTGGCTTTGCGACATGCGGTTTCGGGGGGTGCGGACTCGCGGCCCGCGGCCCACTGCGGAAGAGGCCGAAGGCGCGCTCCGCGAAGGCGGCCCGGGACGACCAGGTCTTCTGGCCGGTCAGCAGCCAGCCGCCGTCCGTGCGGACCGCGCGCGAGGTGAGGGAGGCCAGGTCCGAGCCGGCCTCGGGCTCCGACCATGCCTGCGCCCAGACGGTCTCGCCGGTCGCCATCGCCGGGAGCACGCGCGCGCGTTGCTCCGCCGTGCCGTACTCGAACAGCGTCGGCGCCAGGAGGTTGATGCCGTTCTGGCTCACCCGGCCCGGGGCGCCCGCCGCGTAGTACTCCTCCTCGAAGACCAGCCAACGGAAGACGTCCGCGCCCCGGCCGCCGTACTCCTCGGGCCAGGACACCACCGACCAGCGGTCCGCGGCGAGTTCGGCCTCCCACGCGCGGTGGGCCGCGAAGCCCTCCTCGGTCTCCAGGGAGGGCAGGGGGGCCGGTGGTACATGGGCGTCGAGCCAGGCGCGGGCCTCGGCGCGGAACGCCTCGTCCGCCGGGGAGTGCCTGAGGTCCACGGTCACCGTCCTTCGCCTTGTCGCCTTTTCGGCAGCCGACATTCTTCCCTAACAAGTGTTTGGTAGGTTAGCGTGGACCTATGACAGACGTCGAGGGTCCGGCGTACGTGCACGGGCACGGGCTGCTGGCGGGACGGACCGCCGTCATCACCGCGGCCGCGGGCGCGGGGATCGGCGGGGCGACCGCGCGCCGCTTCCTGGAGGAGGGCGCGCGCGTGCTGATCAGCGACGCGCACGCGCGGCGGCTAAAGGAGTACGAGGGCGAGCTGGCCGGGGAGTTCGGCGACGCGGTGACCGCAGTGCCGTGCGACGTCACGGACGAGGCCCGGGTGCGGACCCTGTTCGCGGAAGTACAGCGCGTGCACGGCCGCCTCGACATCGTCGTCAACAACGCGGGCCTGGGCGGCACGTCGACCCTCGCCGACATGACCGACGAACAGTGGACACGGGTGCTCGACGTGACACTGAACGGAACGTTCCGGTGCACGCGGGCCGCCCTGCGGGCCTTCCGGGACAGCGAGCACGGCGGGGTGATCGTCAACAACGCATCCGTCGTCGGCTGGCGCGCCCAGGCCGGGCAGGCGCACTACGCGGCGGCGAAGGCGGGCGTGATGGCCCTGACCCGCTGCGCGGCACTGGAGGCCGCCGAGTACGGGGTGCGCGTCAACGCCGTGTCACCCAGCCTCGCCATGCATCCGCACCTCGTGAAGGTGACGTCGGCCGAAACGCTGACGCGACTGACGGAACGCGAGGCCTTCGGACGGTACGCCGAGCCCTGGGAGGTCGCCAACGTGATCGTCTTCCTCGCGTCCGGCTACTCCTCGTACATGACCGGCGAGGTCGTCGCCGTCAGCAGCCAGCACCCCTAGCCGGTTCCCGGGACCACAATGTGTTCGTGCCTACGAAGAAGAAGCCCCAGGTGAAGCCTCAAGTAGCCGTCACGAGGAAAACCCCGGCCGGCGCCTCGCCCGAGCGGCGCCGAGAACTCCTCGGCACCGCCGCCGAGGTCTTCGCCGAGCAGGGCTACAACGCCACCACCGTCCGCAAGATCGCCGACCACGCGGGCATGCTCGCCGGCAGCCTCTACTACCACTTCGACTCCAAGGAATCGATGCTGGAGGAGATCCTGCGGACCTTCCTCGACGAGCTCTGGGACGGCTACGACACCGTCCTGGACGCCGGGCTGGGGCCGCGCGAGACACTGGAGGCCCTGGTCACCGAGTCCTTCCGGGAGATCGACCGGCACCGCGCCGCCGTCGCCATCTACCAGAGGGAGTCCAGACAGCTCGCGCCGCAGGAGCGCTTCGCGTTCCTCGCCGAGTCACAGCGCAAGTTCGAGAAGGCATGGCTGTCCACGCTGGAGCGCGGGGTCGCCGCCCGGGTCTTCCGGGCCGACCTCGACATCCGGCTCACCTACCGGTTCGTACGCGACACGGTGTGGGTCGCCGCGTCCTGGTACCGGCCCGGCGGACAGCACAGCCCGGAGGAGATCGCCCGGCAGTACCTGTCGATGGTGCTGGACGGGATCGCCGTACGTACGTAACTCACTGATGAGTATGGGGAGTTGGGGAGTCGCCATGGCCGAGGCCTATATCGTCGAAGCGGTCCGTACGCCCGTCGGGCGGCGCGGAGGAGGCCTGGCCGGGGTCCATCCGGCGGACCTCGGGGCACATGTGCTGAAGGCACTGACCGACCGGGTGGACGTCGACCCGGCGGCCGTGGAGGACGTGGTCTTCGGCTGCCTCGACACGGTCGGGCCGCAGGCCGGCGACATCGCCCGCACCTGCTGGCTGGCCGCCGGGCTGCCCGAGGAGGTGCCCGGTGTGACGGTCGACCGGCAGTGCGGCTCCTCGCAGCAGGCCGTGCACTTCGCCGCCCAGGCCGTACTGTCCGGCACCCAGGACCTGGTCGTCGCCGGCGGCGTCCAGAACATGTCGATGATCCCCATCGCCTACGCCTCCCGCCAGGCCGCCGTACCTCTCGGGCTGACCGAGGGACCCTTCGCCGGCAGCACGGGCTGGCGGGACCGGTACGGCGACCGGCCCGTCAACCAGTTCGCCGGCGCCGAGATGATCGCCGCCAAGTGGGGCATCACCCGCCGTGACCAGGAGGAGTTCGCGCTCGGCTCCCACCGGCGGGCGGTACGCGCGATCGACGAGGGCCGCTTCGGCCGAGAGACCGTGCCCTACGGCGACGTGACCGCCGACGAGGGCCCACGCCGGGACACCTCGCTGGAGAAGATGGCCGCGCTGAAACCGGTCATCGACGGCGGTACCATCACCGCCGCCTGCTCCTCCCAGGTCTCCGACGGCGCCGCCGTCCTGCTCCTCGCCTCCGAACGCGCCGTACGCGAACACGGCCTCACCCCCCGCGCCCGCGTCCACCACCTCTCCGTACGCGGCGAGGACCCCATCCGCATGCTCACCGCCCCCATCCCGGCCACCGCCCACGCCCTGAAGAAGACCGGCCTGTCACTGGACGCCATCGACCTCGTCGAGATCAACGAGGCCTTCGCCCCGGTCGTCCTCGCCTGGCTCAGGGAAACCGGCGCCGACCCGGACAAGGTCAACGTCAACGGCGGCGCCATCGCCCTCGGCCACCCCCTCGGCGCCACCGGCGCCAAGCTGATGACCACCCTGCTGCACGAACTGGAACGCACGGGCGGCCGGTTCGGCCTCCAGACGATGTGCGAGGGCGGAGGCCAGGCGAACGTGACGATCATCGAGCGGATGTGACGACGGCGGGACCACCGATCCGACGGACGGAGTCCGGCGCAGGCTCCCGACGACTGTGAGGCCCCTCGGGGCCGAGCAGTGCGAGGGGGCCGTTGGGGATGGTGCCCATGTGCGAGGGCGGTGGTCAGGCGAACGTGACGATCATCGAGCGGCTGTAGGCGCGGGCGGCGCCGGAACCCCGGGTCCGCGGGAAGCCCGTTGTCAGGAGGTCGACAGGGCGTACGTGCGGTCGTAGTGCTGGGCCACCAGGTACCCGGTGCCGTCACAGGCGAGCTGCCAGTTGTTGACGCCGGTGTCCAGGCCGTCGGTGAAGTTCCACAAGAGTGTGCCCCGGGCGGCGTCGATCGCGTAGAAACCGTTCCTGTTCTCGGAGGCCGGGGCGTAGACGGCCTGGGTGTCGGCGGTGATCGGCAGGTCGACGTTGAGGCGCGGGGTCGGGCAGTGCCAGCGCTCGGTGCCGTCCGCGGCGTCGAAGGCGTACACACCGCCGGGATCCGTGCCGGTGACGTACACCGTGTCGCCGGCGACGCAGAGAGAGGCGAACAGGCCACGCTCCGCCCTCACCCGCCAGCGCATGTTGCCCGTGGCGAGGTCCAGTGCCATGAGTTCGCGGCCGATGGCGAACACCGTCTGGCCGAGCAGGGCCAGGGTCGGCCTGAGGTCGTAGCCGACGGGGTGTCTCCACCGTACGCCGGTGCTTCTGGTGTACCGCGCCGTCACATTGCGAAGCCCGTCGGCATAGACGAAGTAGCCGGGGATGATGACCGGATGCAACGCGATTCCGACGTCCTCCGGGCTGATGGGTGTGACGAGGGCTCGGCGGGCCGCGAGGTCGACGCCGAAGACCGTGTTCGTGGACGTGGCGACCCCCTGCTCATCGGACTGGCGCCGGAAACGGAGACCGATGATGGAGGCGGTCTGGTCGCCGTAGCTGCCGAGCAGCGTGTCGAACCGGAACTCCGGTCCAAAGTCGATCGTGAAACGCTCCGCGCCATCGGCCGGGTCGATGCCGATCACGGTCGAGCCCTCGCCCAACGCGACGGCGGCACCGGAGACGAGAAGGACCGGGGTGGGCGACTGGCTGATGCCCTGGTAGATCCACTTGGGCCGGGTGCCGTCCTTGAGCGCGAGGCAGACCACGTTGCCCGGGCGGGTCTTCACCAGGGCTGTCCCGTCGTTGAAAACAGCCGGGGCCTGAAGCAGCGGATCGCCGCTGTAGGTCCACAGCGGCTCCGGAGCCGCGCCGAGCGGCTCCACGGCTTGCCCGTCGGAATTCCTCCCCCGGGTGATCAGCAGGGCGGCGCCCACGGTGACGGCGGCGGCGCCGCCCGCCGACGCGGCGAGGACCGCGCGCCGGGAGAGACCGGGGCGCGAAGGGGCGCGGCGATGCACGGGGGAGGGGGAGCGCCCTGGTGCCGTTTCCTCGGGGGAGACGGAGGGGTTCGGCCCCGGCGGTTCGGCGATCGTCCGCATCCCGTCCGCGTAACGGTAGGCACCGGAGTCGTACGGCGGCGGCGTCGCCGTGGCGGAGGCCGCCCCGTACCGGCCTGCCTCGGGCGTCACGGAACTGCACTCGACACTGCTCGCGGCAGCAGAACTGTTCTGGCCGTGGGAGACCGTGATCCCGTCGTGCGGCGGAGTGTCGAGAGCGATCGCGGCCGCCGTACGGCGGGCGATCGCGGAGGCCAGGGGCGCGGGCAGCCAGCCGTCCCCCAGCGCCTGCTCCGCACCGCCGGGCGCACAGGCCGCGGACAGCCGGTCCGGAGTGATCCGGAGCTGCGGATCCTTGGCGAGACAGAGGCTGATGATCTTGTCCAGCGGCTCGGGTACGTCCATCAGGTCGGGCGTGCCGTGCACCACATGGTAGAGAAGGGTGGCCGCCGAGGAACCGCTGAACGGCGCACGTCCGCACGCGGCGAACGCGAGAACCGCCCCGAGGGAGAAGATGTCACCTTCCGGCCCTATCGAGTCACCGGTGGCCTGCTCGGGACACATGTACTCGAAGGACCCGAACAGGGCTCCGGAGCGGGTGAGGTCGTAGCCGTCGCTGGCCCGGACGATGCCGAAGTCGATGACGCGTGGACCGTCGGCGGCAAGCAGCACGTTGGACGGCTTGAGGTCGCGATGCACCAGCCCGGCGGCCTGCACGGCGATCAGCGCCTCGGCGATGCCGGCGCCCAGCGCGAGTACCGACTCCACCGGCAGCGGCCCGTGCTCGGCGACCGCGTCCGCCAGAGTCGGGCCGGGTATGTAGTCGGTGGCCAGCCAGGGCGTGGCCGCATCCGGATCGGCGTCCACCACGGGCGCCGTATACCGGCCACCGACCGCTCTCGCCGCCTCCACCTCACGACGGAAGCGGATGCGGAAGCTCCTGTCGCCCATCATCTCGGGACGGATGGCCTTGATCGCGACTGTTCGCCCATACGGGGACGTGGCCAAAAAGACCCGCCCCATACCCCCTGCGCCGAGCCGTGCCACAAGACGGTAGGGACCTAGTTCCTGGGGATCCTCTGAGTCCAGTGGTTCCATGACCTCAGCTGCCTGTTCTCATTGTGGCGGGCGGGAATCGGCCCGCCGGGGCGAAGGGGGACCCGCTTGTCCGGGCAGGCCCCCTCGGCCATTGCGCCCGACTGCCCCACCTCTTCCCGAAGCCACGGCCCGCGCCCAGGACGCCCGTCCGGCAACCTGAGTGCTGTCCCGGTCCCGGGACGAGGCAGGTGGGGCAGGAGTGCCCGGACAGGGTCTGAAAACAGACTAGAGGCTGAAGTGGCGGACGGGCAGTGTTTTCGGGCACATGTTTGTACTCCCGTTGACGTGGGGAGCGCTCTCCTTCTCCGTTCCGCACCAGCGAAGTTGACGGTACGTCAGGTGAAGACTGTGCTCCCGGCAAACAGGTGCGGGCGCGTCAGCCGTACTCCTTCAGGCGGTTCAGCGTCTCCGCCGCCTCCGTGACGATCCGGTCCACCAGCTCCGCGCACGACGGCAGGTCGTCGATCACTCCGGCGACCTGCCCGGACGCCATCACCCCCAGGTCCGTACGACCGTCCACCATCGACGCCTTCAACAGCATCGGCGTGTTGGCGGCCAGCAGGACCTGGCTCCAGCTGAGGTCCCTGCCGTGCTTCATGGCCAGCCCGTCACGGACCATTCCGGGCCACGAAAGCCCGGACGTCCGCCGGAAGGCAGCCGCCCGGCGCACGGCTCGCAGCAGTGCACGGGTACGGCTCGCCGTCTCCAGCGAGCGCACGAACTCCGTGCGCAGCATGCGGTGCGGCAGACCGTCCACGGCCGTGGTCACCGTGACGTCCTTCACGGTCGCCGCCAGGTACTCCGCCTTCACCGCGTCCGGCACCGTCGAGTCCGAGGTGAGCAGGAACCGTGTGCCCATCGCGATCCCCGCCGCCCCGAACGCCAGCGCGGCGACCAGCCCCCGCCCGTCATGGAAACCGCCCGCCGCCACGACGGGTATGTCCACCGCGTCGACCACCTGCGGCAGCAGCACGGTCGTCGCCACCTCACCGGTGTGCCCGCCGCCCTCGCCGCCCTGCACGATCACCGCGTCGGCGCCCCACGCGGCCACCTTCTCCGCGTGGCGGCGGGCGCCCACGGAGGGGATGACGACCACACCCGCGTCCTTGAGCTCGGCGATGAGCTCCCTGGACGGAGCCAGCGCGAAGGAGGCCACGCGCACCCCTTCCTCGACGATGATCCGCACCCGGTCGCGGGCGTCCCCGGCGTCCGCGCGCAGGTTCACGCCGAACGGGGCGTCCGTGCGGGACTTCACCTCCCTTGCCGCGTCCCGGAGCTGGTCGAGCGTCATCGTCGCGGAGGCCAGGATGCCGAGGGCGCCCGCGTCGGCGGTGGCGGAGACCAGGCGGGGGCCCGCCACCCAGCCCATGCCGGTCTGTACGACGGGGTGGCGGACACCGACGAGCCGGGTGAGCGCGGTGTCCATCAGGTCCCGGTCCTTCGGGGCGCGGCGGCGTCCGGTGCCTGCCGGCCGGGGGCACCACCGGGGTCGGGGGCACCGCCGGGGTCGGGGACCTCCCGCTCCCTTGCCCCCTTCGGGTCGATCACCTCGCGGATCAACCGCAGCTCCTCCGGCGTCGGTTCGCGGGTGTACGGCACCTCCTCGGGGACAACCAGCTCGAAGCCCGTCGCCTTCCTCACCTGCTCGACCGTGACCCCCGGGTGCAGGGAGGCCAGCCGCATCGAGCGGTGAGGGGTGGCGAAGTCGAAGACGCCGAGGTCGGACACCACACGCGGTATGTGGTGGAAACGCGCCGTCCCGGGATGCTCGGCCGCCCGGTCGTACCCCACCCCGCACACCATGTCGACCCGCTCGACGAACACCCGCGTCGAATGCCTCGGTATCCAGTAACTGGTCGGGTGGTTCAGCGTGTTGACCGGCGAGCCCCGCACCCCGAGCAACTGGCGCCTCGGCCTGACCCAGTCCCCGATGCACGAGATGTTCTGGTTGCCGTGCCGGTCGATCTGGCTCGCGCCCATCATCACGTGCCGTTTGCCGCCGGAGGCGAGGGCCAGGTGCTGGCGGTACGGCAGCCAGCCCTCCGGTGTCCCGTCCGGGGCGACGAGCATGGCCTCGCCGTCGGTCAGCAGCAGCTCGGGGGAGAACGTCCACCGGGCGAGCCGCGCACCCACGGACGGGATCGGACCCATGGGGCTCGCGAGGATCTCCCCGGCACCGCGCCAGGCCTCGGCGCAGGCGATCACGCAGTACTCGGCCCGCGTCACGGCCGTCATGTCCCCTCTCTCCTTTCCTTTCCGCTTTCCTTTTCTCTTTCCTTCTCCTTGTGCCAGGCCTGTACGGCGTGCTGGTAGTCCCGCTCGTCCCCGGCGAGGAACCGCTCCGCGAACTCGGGCCAGGGCGTCGTCGCGTAGTGCCGTTGGAACGCCTCGTCCCGACCGTGCTCCGGGGCGCACGACGTGAAATGCGCGCCGCCCGGCGCCTCCACCACCCCGGTCACCGTGTGACGCTTGATCAGCAGGGTCTGCGGTGCGGCCTCCTTCGTCAGCTCCGCCGTGCCGATGCTGTCGACAAGTCGCTCGCACGAGACGTACGCGGTGTCGGCCGCCGCGCAGAACAGATCGTCGAAGTACGGGTCCGGGCCCAGGTACTGCCCGTTGCCGAACCGGTCGGCGCAGTTGACGTGTACCAGGGCCGCGTCCATGCGGAGGGCGGGCATGGCGACCAGCGTCTCCCCGTCGTCGTACGGCGAACGCACCGTCCGTAACCCGGGATTGACCCGCACCACGTCCGAACCGATGCCCGCCCGCACCGGTATGAACGGCAGCCGGTTCGCCGCCGCGTGCAGCCCCCACATGAACATCGCCTCGTCGACCTCCATCAGCTCGAAGGCCCCGCGCTCACGAGCGGCGCGATAGTGCGGTTCGAGGGGGATCGAGTCGAGGGTCACGAAGGCGGCGACCAGCTTCCGTATGCGCCCGGCGGCCGCGAGCATGCCCACGTCCGGGCCGCCGTACGAGACAACGGTGAGATCGGTGATCCCGGAACGGAGCAGTGCTCGCACCAGGGCCATGGGCTTGCGGCGCGAGCCCCAGCCGCCGATACCCAGGGTCATCCCGCTCTCCAGTCGTGAGACGGCCTCGTCGGCGGTCATCGTCTTGTCCCTCACCTACGCACCCGCTTTCCCGAAGCTGTCACGGACGCGGTCGCCGACCCCGCTGAGACCCGCCTCGAACGTGAAGCCCTGCTCGAAGCGGTAACTGCGCCGCACGTCGACGGGGTCGATGCCGTTGATGGCGGCCTTGGCGAGCCGGATCAGCCGGCCGTCCTTCGCCGCTATTTCGCGCGCCAATTCCAGGGCCGCCGCGAGCAACTCGGCCCTCGGCACCACCCGCCACACCGACCCGTGCGCGTGCAGCTCGGCCGCGGTCGCCGTACGCGACGTGTAGTACAGCGCGCGCATCAGGTGCTGGGGGACCAGCCGGGCCAGATGCGTGGCCGCCCCCAGCGCGCCCCGGTCCAGTTCGGGCAGCCCGAACGTGGCGTCCTCGCTCGCCACGATCGCGTCCGCGTTCCCCACCAGGCCTATGCCGCCGCCCAGGCAGAAGCCGTGCACCGCCGCGACCACGGGCACCTCGCACTCGTACACCGCCGAGAAGGCCTCCGCGCAGCCCTGGTTGGCGCCGATCAGCACGCTGTGTCCCTGTCCCTGCCCCTGCCCCTGCTCCTGTCCTTGCCCCTGTGCCTGTATCTCCTTGATGTCCACCCCCGCGTTGAACCCGCGCCCCTCCGCCGTCAGCACGACACAGCGGATCTCCGGGTCGCGCCCGGCCGTGCGCACGGCGTCGGCCAGCTCGAACCAGCCGCGCACCGGCAGCGCGTTCACCGGCGGGAAGTCCACCGTGACGACGGAAATCCCCTTTTCCGGGGACGAGGTGGAGACACTCATCAGCTCATCAGCTACCTTTCCAGTCAGCCGTCGTTCCACCAAATGTTTGTTTGGTGAGATTTCGAAGGTAGCAGCGCATCCAATCCGGCGGGAGAGCCTGTGGATAACTCCAAGCGGGCCGGAGATCGAGGGCTGAGCGGCAAGCTCGCCGTCGTCACCGGCGGCACCCGTGGCGTCGGCGCGGGGATCGCCCGCGCCTTCGTCGAGGCGGGAGCCGATGTCGTGGTCTGTGCGCGCAGACCACCCGAAGTGCCGGTCAAGGGCGCCGAGTTCGTACCCGTGGACCTGCGGGACCCCGATGCCGTGCAGCGTCTCTTCGCCGGCCTGCCCCGCCTCGACGTCCTGGTCAACAACGCGGGCGGCAGCCCGTACCGCCTGCTCACCGCCGTGGACGCGGTACGGCACACCCGTGTCGTCGAGCTCAACCTCACCGCGCCGCTGACCGCCTCGCTCGCCGCGTACGAGCAGCTCAAGCGGGCCCGCGGCGCGATCGTGATGATCGGCAGCGTGAGCGGGGCCCGCCCCTCGCCCGGCACGGCGGCGTACGGCGCGGCCAAGGCCGGGCTGGAGAACCTGGCGCGCTCGATGGCCGTGGAGTGGGCCCCGGACATCCGCGTCAACACGCTCGTCGTCGGCATGGTCCGCACCGAGCAGTCCCACCTCCACTACGGGGACGAGGACGGCATCGCGGCCGTCGCCCGCACCGTCCCGCTCGGCCGCCTCGCCGAACCGTCCGACATCGGCGAGGCGGCCGTGTTCCTCGCCTCGGACGCCGCCGCGTACATCACCGGCGCCTCCCTGCTCGTCCACGGCGGCGGGGAGCGGCCCGCCTTCCTCGACGCCGCGACCGTCAACAAAGCGCAACAAAAAGAGCAAGAAGCAGGCAAGAAGGAGGAGTGAGATGAGTGCACCACGGCCGAGCGCACCACGGCTGAGGGCACCGAGGCTGTGCGAGGGGCGCGTCGTCGTCGTCACCGGCGCGGGCCGCGGACTCGGCCGCGCGCACGCCCTCGCGTACGCCGCCGAGGGCGCCCGAGTCGTCGTCAACGACCTCGGCGTCGGACTCGACGGCACACCCGGCCCCGACAGCCCGGCCGCCCGCGTCGCCGACGAGATCCGCGCGGCGGACGGAGAAGCGGTCGCCCACGGCGGCGACATCGCCACGACCGAGGGTGCCGCGTCCCTCGTTCGCACCGCGCTGGACACGTACGGCCGGCTCGACACCCTCGTCAACAACGCCGGGTTCCTGCGCGACCGGATGCTCGTCAATCTCGACGAGGACGACTGGGACGCCGTCCTGCGTGTCCACCTTAAGGGCCACTTCCTGCCGCTGAAGCACGCGGCGGCGCACTGGCGGACCGAGGCCAAGGCCGGGCGGACACCGGTGGCCCGGGTCGTCAACACCAGCAGCGGGGCCGGGCTGTCGGGCTCGGTCGGACAGGGGAACTACAGCGCGGCGAAGGCCGGGATCATCGGATTGACCCTGGTCGCGGCGGCCGAGCTGCAACGCTACGGCGTCCAGGTCAACGCCATCGCCCCCGCCGCCCGCACCCGCATGACCGAGCAGACCTTCGCCGACACGATGACCGCACCCGACACCGGCTTCGACGCCATGGCCCCCGAGAACGTCTCACCCCTGGTCGTCTGGCTCGGTTCCCCCGCCGCCGCGGGCGTCACCGGCCGCGTCTTCGAGACCGAGGGCGGCCGTATCACCGTGATGGACGGCTGGCGGCCCGGCCCCACCGCAGACAAGGGCGCCCGCTGGACCCCGGCCGAGGCGGGCGACGCGGCACTCAAGCTCCTCGCGGAGGCGGAAGTGCCGCGACCGGTGTACGGGGCGGGGTGAGCCGCCCGCCTCCTATGTGTCGCACTCCAGCACCGTCCGGCACAGCGCGCACCGCGCGCGGACGCGGCCCCGGACCGGGACCCGGATGCGCTGGTGGCACGTCGGACAGGGGAACGACACACCCAGCGGGCCACGGCCGTCGGGGCTGAAGGAGTACGGGACGCCCGGCTGCGGGCCCGGCGGGCGGTGGTCCTGGGCGTAACGGCGGTCCTTGGCATAGCGGCGGCGGCCCGCCCAGCCCGCGGTCGTCAGCGGAGGCTGCTGTTCGTCACGGCGGGCCTGGGCCGCACCCTTGGTGTACGCGGTGTACGCCTGCGGGCTGGTGAACCAGATCGACGGGTCCTCGCCGAACAGGGACGCCCGCTTGGCGAGGACGTAACCGAACTCCTCGGGGGTGAGATAGCCGAGCTTCTGCGACGAGGCCGCGTCCTCCCGGAAGGCGTCGAGGAGCAGCCAGCCGGCGCCCAGGTACGTTGTCGCCGTGTCCGTGAGGATCTCGTTGTCACGGGTGCCGGGGAAGGACAGGCCGAGCCGGTGCAGATAGACGTGCATGACCTCGTGGGAGAGGGCCGCGCCGATGTCCCGGCGGTGGGTGCGGAAACGGTCGTTCAACTCGATGAAGTACTCGGGGCCCGCGGCGAGCTCGACGTTCGCCGCGTGAGTCATCTCGCGGAAGCTGACGATCATCCGGGCGTCCGGCAGCCGGTAGTGCCGAACCAGCTCGCGGGCCACGCGCTGCGCCCCCAAGTGGAGGTCGTCCGTGTCGCAGAAGGCCACGTCGGCGGGGGCGACGCTGGTCGCGAACGTATGGATCGTGTCGTACGAGAGCCGCTTGTACAGCGCGGTGATCGCCACCCGCACCGTCTCCAGGTGAGGGTAGCCGTGCTCGACAGGTCCGCCGTTCGCCACGTCCGCACCCCCACGACGCCTCGACTCGCTTCCACTCTAAGTGGACGTCGGCGGACGGGCGCGGGTTGGCAGCGGGCGATGGCGCGAATCCGTCCTCGTGCCCTGGCCGGACCGGGACGGTTCCCCGGGAAAACGAGTTCGCCGCGCCTCCGCCGCCTGCCATACTCCCCGCCATGACCACCGAACGGCACCCCGCTGCCACCGCGTCTCTGCAGGTCGGAGGCAAGGACAGCGAGCTGGAGCAGCGCATCGACGACGAACTCACCGCCTTCAACGCCCGCGCGACCGGGGCGGGGGAACCGGCCGAATTCTCCGTCCGGATGACCGACGCGGCGGGCGAGGTGGCCGGCGGGCTCACCGGCTGGATCTGGGGCAGTCTGTGCGCCGTGGACATGCTGTGGGTGCGGGAGGACCAGCGGCACGCGGGCTGGGGCGCCAAGATCCTCGATGCGGCCGAGGAGGAGGGCGTACGACGCGGCTGCACCGACATGATCGTCTCCTCCTTCACCTTCCAGGCGCCGGACTTCTATCGCAAACAGGGCTACCGGGAGACCGGCCGCACCGAGGGCATCCCCGGGGGACACCAGGACGTGCACTTCCACAAGTCGCTGACCGCCTCCTGACGTTCCGGGAGCCTTTGGGAGCCTCCGGGAGCCGCAATCCGTGAACGGGGTCCACGCGCGCGTATGCCACAGCACTCCCCTCACGCGCGCGTGCGCCACAACACCCCTTCACGCGCGCGTGCGCCCACCCGCCGGCGGACGCCGCCTCCGGCCCGCCCCGTAGGGTGACGTCCATGACCACCAGCAACACCGGTACCGGCGACATCGACCCGGCGATCCGCGCCGAGCTCGCCCGGCTGCGCGAGAGCATCGACAACATCGACGCCGCCGTCGTCCACATGCTCGCCGAGCGCTTCAAGTGCACCCAGCAGGTCGGCCACCTCAAGGCCGCGCACCAGCTGCCGCCCGCCGACCCGGCCCGCGAGGCCGCGCAGATCGCCCGGCTGCGCCGGCTCGCCGAAAACGCCAAGCTGGACCCCGCGTTCGCCGAGAAGCTCCTCAACTTCGTCATCGCCGAGGTCATCCGCCACCACGAACGCATCGCGGACGACGCCGTGAACGGAACGGGCGGAACGGGCGGAACGGGCGGCACAGCGGAGTGACAACGCGGCAAGACGGCGCAGCGGAGTGACAACGCGGCAAGACGGCGCAGGACCGGACGCAGCAGACGCGTAAAACGGATGTAGCAGAAGTAGCGGACGCGCAGAATCGGTGCGAAGAGCCGAACACGGGCCCCACGAGCCTCTCACCCGCCTTCCCACGGCCCTCGTACCAGCCCTCCCCTGGGACTTGTCAGAGGCATCAGGCAGCATGTCCTCATGTCCGTTCTGACGCGCGACGCAGCGCAGACCCGTGCCCGCCTCCTCGACGTCCACCGCTACGAGATCGACCTCGACCTCACGCGCGGTGACGAGTTCTTCGACTCCCGCACCGTCATCCACTTCACGGTGCGAGACGACCAGGAAGCCACGGACACCTTCGTCGAGCTCAAGCCGGCCGAACTGCGCAAGGCCGACCTCGACGGACAACTCCTCGACCCGGACACACTCGACGGAAACCGGCTGCCCCTCAAAGGCCTCACCGCCGGCGAGCACGAACTGCACATCGACGCCGTCATGCGCTACTCCCGCACCGGCGAGGGCATGCACCGCTTCACCGACCCCGCCGACGGCGAGACCTACGTCTACACCCAGCTGTTCCTCGACGATGCGCAACGCGTCTTCGCCGCCTTCGACCAGCCCGACCTCAAGGCCGCCTTCGACCTGACCGTGACCGCCCCCAAGGGCTGGACCGTCCTCGCCAACGGCCTCACCCAGCAGCAGGAGGACGGCCGTTGGCGGGCCGCCACCACCCCGCTGATCTCCACCTACCTGGTCGCCGTCGCCGCCGGCCCCTGGCACTCCGCGCGCACCGAACACCGAGGCCTGCCCTTCGGCCTCCACTGCCGCCGCTCCCTCGCCCCCCACCTGGAAGCCGACGCGGACGAACTCCTCGACATCACGCGCGCGTGCTTCGACCGCTACCACGAGAAGTTCGAGGAACCGTACCCCTTCGACTCCTACGACCAGGCGTTCGTCCCCGAGTTCAACGCCGGCGCCATGGAGAACCCCGGCCTGGTCACCTTCCGCGACGAGTACATCTTCCGCTCCGCCGTCACCGACACCGAACGCCAGACCCGCGCCGTCACCATCACCCACGAGATGGCCCACATGTGGTTCGGCGACCTCGTCACCCTCACATGGTGGGACGACATCTGGCTCAACGAATCCTTCGCCGAATACATGGGCTACCAGACGCTCGCCGAAGCGACCCGCTACACGGGCACCTGGACCGACTTCGGCGTCACCCGCAAACCCTGGGGCTACGAAGCCGACCAGCGCCCCTCCACCCACCCCGTCGCCCCCGACCCGGACGCCGTCCCCGACACCGCCTCCGCCCTCCTCAACTTCGACGGCATCTCCTACGCCAAGGGCGCCTCCGCACTACGCCAACTCGTCACCTGGCTCGGCGAGAAGGACTTCCTCGCCGGCATCAACACCCACATCGCCCGCCACAAGTTCGGCAACGCCACCCTCGCCGACTTCATCGACTCCCTCGCCGCCCACACCGAGCGGGACGTCCACGCCTGGGCCGACTCCTGGCTGCGCACGACCGGAGTCGACACACTCACCGCCTCCACCGACTCCCGCCCCGGCGAATGGACCCTCGCCCTCGACCGCGACGGCAGCCGCCCGCACCGCGTCACCATCGGCGTGTACGACCGCGACCTCAGCGACGGCCGCACCCTGACCCTGCGCGAACGCTACGAGACGGACGTCCCCCAGGACACCGCCCCCGCACCCCGCTCCGGCACCCACCCCGCCCTCGTCGTCCCCAACGACCTCGACCTCACCTACGCCAAGCTCCGCCTCGACGACGAATCCCTGAAGACCGCCCTGCGCGGCCTGTCCGGCGTCCCCGACCCGCTCACCCGCGCGGTCGTCTGGAACGCCCTGCGCGACATGGTCCGCGACGGCGACCTCGCCCCGGCCGACTACCTGGCCACCGCGGCCGCCCACCTCCCCGAGGAGGACGACCTCGCCCTCGTCCAGGGCGTCCTGTCCTTCGCCTCGGCCCAGATCGCCGACCGCTACGTACGCCCCGACGAGCGCCCAGCCGCCCTGTCCGCCCTCACCGGCCTGTGCCGCGACCTCATCCGCCGCACCGAGGACGGCTCCCACCCCGGCCTGCGCCTGACCGCCGTACGCCACCGCATCGACGCCTCCGCCCACCCCGACACCATCGCCGCCTGGCTCGCCGACGGCACCGTGCCCGGCGGACCCGAACTCGACCCCGAGCTGCGCTGGCGCATCCTCGCCCGCCTCGCCGTCCTCGGCGCCACCGACGAGGCCACGATCGCCGCCGAACTGGAACGCGACCCGAGCGCCACCGGCCAGGAGGGCGCCGCCCGCTGCTGCGCCGCGCTGCCCGACCCCGAGGCCAAGCGCACGGCATGGGAGGCGATGTTCACCACCGACGACCTCTCCAACTACCTGTTCACCGCCACCGCCCAGGGCTTCTGGCAACCCGAACAGACCGACCTGCTCGGCGAGTACGTCGAGCGGTACTGGACCGACGCGGTCGCCGTCGCCGCCCGCCGCGGCCCCGCCATCGCCGACGCCGCCGGCCGATGGGCGTTCCCCGTGCACGCCGTGGACGCGGAAACGCTCCGCTCGGGACAGCAGTGCCTACGGGAGGCCGACCCCATCCCCGCCCTGCACCGCAAGCTCGTCGACCAACTCGACGACCTGGCACGGGCGTTGAACGTGAGGGAGGCCGCCTGACCGAGGCGAGGTGACGACCGCGCCCCCAGAGGGGCGCGGGGCCACGACACATGCCCAGCACCACCGCCCCTCCCCGCACATTTCCCCCGCACGGCAGTACCCCCTTTCGAGTCGAATCGTTGTCCTCTCCGGGCGCGCCCCACCCACACGCGCACAAGCTGGAACTTCACGCCGCGCCCCCGGAGGACAGCCATGAGCACGCCGCCCCTCGCCTCGGGCCCCGAAGGCCCCACCGCGCTGCGCCCGTTGCTCGACACAGTCCTCGACGCGCTACGGCAGGGCGGGGAGGAACGGGGCGGCCCCCTGCCCGCCGGAGGCCCGGACGCGGTCGCCACGCGCATGCGGGAGGCACTCGGCGACCCCCTGCCCCACCACGGCGACCCGGACGCCCTCCACACCCTCGTCCGCGCCCTCGCGACAGGCGCCGCCGACCCCGCCGACCCCCTGTGTGCGGCCCACCTCCACTGCCCACCCCTCGCCGTGGCGACCGCCGCCGACCTCGCCGCCTCCGCCCTCAACCCGTCCCTGGACTCCTGGGACCAGGCCCCGGCAGCCTCCGCACTGGAGGCCCTCGTCACCCAGGCCCTGGCCAAGGAAGTGCACGCCGCCGACGCCCTGGTCACCACCGGCGGCACCGAGTCCAACCACCTCGCCGTCCTCCTCGCCCGCGAAGCCCAAGCCGCCCAAGCCGCCCAAGCCGCCCAAGCCGCCCAAGGCGCCCAAGGCGCCCAAGGCGCCCAAGGCGCCCACGGCCGAGTGCGACTCGTCTGCGGCGCCAACGCCCACCACTCCCTCCACCGCGCCGCCTGGCAACTCGGCCTGCCCGCCCCCGTCACCGTCCCCACCCCGGCCGGCACCCTCGACCCGGCCACCCTCGACGACACGCTCACCGAACTCGGACGGCACGCCCCGACCCTGGTCGCCGCCACCGCCGGCACCACCGACGCCGGGCTCATCGACCCGCTGCCCGACATCGCCGACCTGTGCGCCGCCCACGGAGCCCGCCTGCACATCGACGCCGCGTACGGCGGAGGGCTCCTCTTCAGCGACCGCCACCGCACCAAGCTCACCGGCCTCGACCGCGCCCACACCGTCACCCTCGACCTGCACAAACTCGGCTGGCAGCCCGTCGCCGCCGGCCTGCTCGCCGTACGCGACGCCCACGACCTCGCCGTACTCGCACACCGCGCCGACTACCTCAACGCCGACGACGACACCGAAGCCGGACTGCCCGACCTGCTCGGCCGTTCCCTGCGCACCACACGACGACCCGACATCCTCAAGATCGCCGTCACCCTCAAGACCCTCGGCCGCGCCGGACTCGGCGCACTCGTCGACCAAGTCTGCGCACACGCACAGGAGTTCGCCGCACTCGTCCAGGAACACCCCGGCTTCGAGCTCCACGATCCGCCCACCATCAGCACCGTGCTGTTCCGGCCCGCCGAAGCGCCCGACACCGCCGTCGCCGCCGTACGCCGAAAGCTCCTCGACGACGGCCGCGCCGTCCTCGGCCGGGCCGTCCTCGACGGCCGGCTCTGGCTCAAGGCCACCCTCCTCAACCCCCACACCCGGCCGGACGACCTGGCCACGCTCCTGAAACTGGTGGAAGGAAGCACCCCCCGATGAGCCACCCTCCAATGAGCCGCCCCCAGACAAGCCACCCCGCGACAAGCCATTCCCAGACGGGCCGCTCCCAGACGAGCCATTCCCAGACAAGCCATCCTCAGACGAACCCGCACCCCAACCCACACCCCAACCCCCCACGCCAAGAACCCGAAGCCCCCCGCGACCTGGTCGGCATCGGCATCGGCCCCTTCAACCTCTCCCTCGCCGCCCTCGCCCACCCCCTCGCCGAACTCGACACCGCCTTCTACGAACAGCGCCCCGGCTTCCACTGGCACCCCGGCCTGCTCATCGACGGCACCACCCTCCAAGTCCCGTTCCTCGCCGACCTGGTGACCCTCGCCGACCCCGCCAGCCCCTGGTCGTTCCTCAACTACCTCAAGAGCCGCGAGCGCCTCTTCCCCTTCTACTTCGCCGAGCGCTTCCACATCCAGCGCGCCGAGTACGACGCCTACTGCCGCTGGGTCGCGGACAGCCTCCCCGGACTCCGCTTCGGCCACCAGGTCGACGCCGTGCGCTGGAACCCCGAACGCGACGTCTTCGAAGTCGACTTCACCCAGCTCGACATCGACGGGGAAGCCGAGGCCCTCGGCCGCACGTACACCAAGAACGTCGTCCTCGGCGTCGGCACCGAACCGTATGTGCCCGACGCCCTCAGACCGCTCGTCGAGGCACCCGGCGTGCCCGTCATCCACGCCGCGGACTACCTCGGCGAGCGCGAACGCCTCCTCACCGCCGAACACGTCACCGTCATCGGCACCGGCCAGTCCGGCGCAGAGGTCTTCCTCGACCTGCTCCGGAACCGCCCCGCCGGACAGGAGAGACTCCACTGGCTGGGGCGCACGGAGGCGTTCGCGCCCATGGAGTACTCCAAGCTCGGCCTGGAGCACTTCACACCCGACCACACCCGCTACTTCCACGCCCTCGCCGAACCGACCCGCGACCGGCTCGTCGCCTCCCAGTGGCAGCTCCACAAGGGCATCGACGCCGACACGATCGCCGCCATCCACGACGAGCTCTACCGCCGCACCCTGCACGGCGGCTGGCCCGACACCGTCCTCACCCCCGGCGTCCTGGTCCGCACAGCCGGCCGCCTCGCCACCACCAAGGTCGAACTCCACCTCGAACACATCCAGCAGGGCACCCGCTCCCGCCTCACCACCGACGCCGTCGTCCTCGCCACCGGCTACCGCGAACGCCCCCTCGGCCGCCTCCTCGCCGGACTCGACCCCTACCTGCGCCGCGACAGCTCCGAACGCCCGCGCATCGACGAACAGTTCCGTCTCGTCCTCGACCCGTCCGTCACCGGAGCGGTGTACGTCCAGAACGCCGAACTCCACACCCACGGCGTCGGCGCCCCCGACCTCGGCCTCGCCGCCTGGCGCAGCGCCACCGTCCTCAACGCGGTGACCGGCAAGGAGCCGTACCCGCTCCCGCGGCGCACCGCCTTCACCACCTTCGGCCTCGCCCAGCAGCCCCAGGTCCCGCCCGCCCGACAGGCCCCGGCCGCCGCCGCGCTCACCCCGCTCGTCGACAGACGGTAATTGAAAAGTAAAGAAGTAGGGCGGAAGTGATGACTCCCGTGAGAAAAGTGCCTACCTTTCGGCCATGACCCGCACCAGCGCCACCCCCGGCACCACCTGGATCGCCGCCCACCGCACCGCCGTCATCGACCCGCACGAAGCCTTCAAACTCTTCGAAGTCCGCGGCTTCGCCGACCAGACCGTACGCCAGACCATACGACCGGCCGGCGAAGGCGAGGCATTCCGCGTACGCCTCACCAACCGCTACGGAACACAACCCCTCACCATCAGCGGCGCACACATCGCCAGACGCACCACAGGAAGCGGAATCGACCCCACAACAGACACCACCCTGCTCTTCGAGGGCGCCGAAACCGTCACCGTCCCACCCGGCCAGGAAATCACCAGCGACCCCGTCGAACAGACCCTCACCGCAGGCGAAGAACTCACCCTCAGCCTCCACCTGCCCGACGACACCGGCCTCAGCACCTACTCCGCCATCCCGTACGACATCGGACACGCGGCCCCCGGCAACCAACTCGACGCCGAAACCCTCGAAAACACCGAAGAGCTGACCACCAGCCACTTCATCGACGGCATCGACGTACGAGCCCCCGAAACCACCCGCATCGCCCTCGCCTTCGGAGACTCCTGGATCGAAGGCATGGCCACCACCCCCGGCACCGGCAACAGCTTCCCCGAACAACTCGACCGCCGCCTCACCACCGGCTGGATCATCAACCAGGGCATCTCCGGCAACCGCCTGCTCACCGGCGAGATCGGCGCACCCCTGCTCGAACGCATCGAACGCGACGTCCTCGACACACCCGGCGTCAGCCACGTCCTCATCCACGTCGGCCTCAACGACCTCGGCCTGCCCGGCGCCATCGCCTTCCCCGAACCCGGCAAACTCCCCACCGCCGACGACATCGTCACCGGCCTCACCACACTCGCCGAACGCCTCCGCACCGCCGGACTCACCGTCATCGGCAGCACCGTCGGACCCTACGCCGGCACCGTCTACCCCGGCTACGACACCGAGGAAGGCCAGGCCGTACGCCACCAGGTCAACACCTGGCTCCTCGGCGACACCCACCCCTTCGACGCCATCATCGACGCAGCCGCCGCCGTCGCGGACCCGGACCAACCCGACCGGATCCGCGAAGAGTTCAACAGCGGCGACGGCCTCCACGTCAACGACGCCGGCGCGAAAGCCATCGCCGACGCCGTTGATCTGAACCTTCTGAAGCTCTAGAACACGGGCGCGCCGTCCCGCGTGAGCCTCCAGTCCACCGACGCGAACTCGGCCGGATCGACTGCACCCTTCGCCTGCACCCAGGCGATCATCGTGTTGCGGATCTCGTCCGAGTTCGACCACAGCAACTCGGCGGCGGCAACATGCGGGAAGTTGCCGCCCCCGTTGGCCCGATAGTTGTTGACCGCCAGCACGAACTGCGCGTCATCCGCGAGCGACGCTCCCTCGAACAGCACATTCGTCACCCGCGACCCGGCCGGCTGCGCGATATCGATCTCATACACCAGACCGCTGACCACGTCATAGTTGTAGTCCGGCGTACCGTTCGCATTCGTCAGCTGCGCCGGGTCCACCTCCGCACCCGCGGGCGTCCGCACGAAGTAGTTCGCCGAATACTCCAGATACGCCTTGATCTGGGCACCCGTCATCAGACGGGCCTCCAGCGTGTTCTCGAAGACGTACAGACCCGCCACATCCCGGATCGTCACCTCGCCCGCCGGAATCACCGCGCTCCGCGAGAAGCACGCCGCCTGCGACAACACCGGCAGCGCCGCGTACTCGGAACCCGCCAGCGCCTCCCTCACCGTGTCCGCCTGGATGTGATTGATCAGATCGATGATCGGCACATCCTTGTACGGCGCCTCCACCGAGGTCATCCCGGCGGCGTTCGTGCCGATGACCTGATTGACGTACGCCACCACCTTCTCGTGCTCGTCGGAAAGCAGCCTGACAATCTCCGGATCCTCGTCCACCACGTTGGAATTCAGAACCTGCGCGCCCACAGTCTCGACCGTCCAACGGCCCTTCTCCCACACCAGCTCGAAGTCGAACAGAGTGAGCCGCTGACCCCACTTCAAAGGCTCGGACAGGACGACCTGCTGTCCGGTCTCCTTGTTCGCCACGAAATACTCGGGAATCTCCGTGTGCGCGTGACCCACCAGAATCGCGTCGATACCCGGCACCTGCTCGGCAACCAGCCCCGCGGCGTTCTCGATGTACGGCAACTGGTCACCGTACGACGACGTGCCCGACGAACCCGAGTGCGCCGACACGATCACCACATCCGCACCCATCGACCGCAGCCTCGGCACCCACTTCGCGGCCTGCTCCTCCAGACCCGGGAACGTCATCTTGCCCTGAACATTCGCCTTGTCCCAGATCGCGATACCCGGATTCGTCAGACCCAGCACCGCCACCTTCACATCACGCCCGAACGGCGTACGCAGCCGATGCATGCTGTACGGAGGAAAAGCAGGCCGCAGCGTCTTCGCGTCCAGCGCGTTCGCGCCCAACAGCGGGAAACGGCACTGCTCCTCGAACCTCCGCAGCACCGGAATGCCGTAGTTGAACTCGTGATTGCCCAGCGCCGCCGCGTCGTAACCGATCGCGTTCATCGCCTGCGCCATCGGATGCACCGGACCACCCTGAGCGGTGATCGGATCGACCTTGGCGTAGTAGTACGACAACTGCGTGCCCTGGATCGTGTCACCCGCGTCGATCAGCAGCGTGTTACGGCGCCCCTTCTCGGCCCGCACCTGCTCGACCAGCGTGGAGATCTTCGCCAGACCGACATCGTTGTGCTCCCGGTCGTCGAACTCGGCGTCCGTGAAGTAGTCCCAGTTGAAGACGTTGCCATGCAGGTCCGTCGTGCCCATCACGGTGAACGAGTACCGCTTCGGCCCCTTCTTCTTCCGGCCCCGAGCCTCCGCCGCCTCGGCACCCGGCACCGCGACCGCGCCGGCCAGCGCCACCCCCGCCCCGGTCACAGCGGACTTCTTCAGGAACTTCCGGCGGTTCAACGGCATGACGGGCAACTCCTCGGGAAACGATCACTGGCACGCAGAGAAAACAACGCGCGTAGATCCTGACCCGAGCATGGCGGACCGGAACAGCCCCCTCGGGTTTCGATCTGGTGAACAGCCAGGCCCCCAACCGGGTCATCGGTGACAGAGTGGGATGTATGACCGCCACACCAGAGGAACCCCGGACCGACGCATCAGACACACCCAAGGCCGCCCTGCCCTACGGCACCCCCGACGCCCCCCGCATCGCCGTCCGCGGCGAAGCCCACCTCGAAGTCGACCCCGAAATCGCCCGCATCGGGGTCACCGTCAACGCCCGCGGCACCGACCGACGCGACGCCCTCGCCGACCTCACCCGACGCAACACCACCGCCATGGACCTCGTCAAAACGTACGGCGACGCCGTCGAACGACTCGAAACAGGCGCCTTCTCCATCGCCCCCGAACTCACCAAACACGGCCGCGGCGAACGCATCCGCGCTTACCACGGACGCGTCCACATCACCGCCGAACTCACCGACTTCACCGCCCTCGGCGAACTCACCACCCGCCTCGCCGACCTCGACCTCACCCGCGTCGACGGGCCCTGGTGGACCCTCCGCCCCGACTCACCCGCCCACCGCCAAGCCAGACGACAAGCCGTACACGAAGCAGTACAACGCGCCCGCGAATACGCCGAAGCCCTCGGAACGCAGTTGTCGGCACTCGTGGAACTCGCCGACATCGGCGCCGAGAACGCCCAGCCCTACGCCACAGGCCGCGAACACATGCGATCCATGGCCTACGCCGCAGCCGTCGAGGACGCCGCCGCCCCCCTCGACCTCGAACCCCAACGACAACACGTGTACGCCACCGTCAACGCCCGATTCACCATGGCACCCCCACGACTCTGACACGACTCCGACGCGACTCTGAAAGCCGCGAAAACACCCGGGCGCTCATCGGAGCACCCCGGCGCACAATTCAACACTTGTCAACAACCCTTCACCCAAAGGTTGTTGAGTAGTCATGCACAGCCAATTCCCTACCGACCGGTAAGCCCTAGGCTCGAAGCCATGCGCCGAGCAAAGATCGTCTGTACCCTGGGCCCCGCCACCGACACATACGACCAGATCAAAGCCCTGGTCGACGCCGGAATGGACGTAGCCCGCTTCAACCTCAGCCACGGCACCTACGCCGAACACGAGGAGCGCTACCAGCGCGTCCGCAAGGCCTCCGACGAGAACGGCCGCAGCGTCGGCATCCTCGCCGACCTTCAAGGACCGAAGATCCGCCTCGGCCGCTTCACCGAAGGACCCGTACTCCTTGAACGCGGCGACACCTTCACCATCACCGTGGAAGAAGGCGTCGAAGGCGACCGCGACACCTGCGGCACCACATACGCCGGCCTCGCCGACGACGTCACCCCCGGCGAACACATCCTCGTCGACGACGGCAAAGTCACCCTCCAAGTCACCGCCGTCGACGGCCCTCGCGTCCACACCACCGTCGCCGAAGGCGGCATGGTCTCCGACAACAAGGGCCTGAACCTCCCCGGCGTAGCCGTCTCCGTCCCGGCCCTCTCCAAGAAGGACGAGGCCGACCTCCGCTGGGCCCTGCGCACCGGCTTCGACGTCATCGCCCTCTCCTTCGTCCGCACCGGACGCGACATCAAAGACGTCCACCGCATCATGGACGAGGAAGGCCGCCGCCTCCCCGTCATCGCCAAGGTCGAGAAACCCCAGGCCGTGGAGAACATCGAGGACATCGTCGCGGCGTTCGACGGCATCATGGTCGCGCGCGGTGACCTCGGCGTCGAAATGCCCCTCGAACAGGTCCCGATCGTCCAGAAGAGCGCCATCAAACTCGCGAAGCGCAACGCCAAACCGGTCATCGTCGCCACCCAGATGCTCGACTCGATGATCGACAACTCCCGCCCCACGCGCGCGGAAGCGAGCGATGTCGCCAACGCGGTGATCGATGGCACGGACGCGGTGATGTTGTCGGGTGAGACCAGCGTCGGCAAGTACCCCGTCGAGACGGTCCGCACCATGGCGAAGATCGTCGAGGCAGCGGAGGAAGACATCCTCGCCAAGGGCCTCCCGCCCCTGACCGAACGCAGCAAACCCCGCACCCAGGGCGGCGCCGTCGCCCGAGCGGCGGCGGAGATGGGCGACTTCCTCGGCGCCAAGTTCCTCGTCGCCTTCACCCAGAGCGGCGACACGGCGCGGCGGCTGTCCAGGTACCGTTCCCCCATTCCCCTCCTGGCCTTCACTCCGGACGCCGCCACACGCTCCCAACTGAGCCTGACCTGGGGCGTGGAAACCTTCCTCGGCCCCCACGCCGACTCCACCGACGCGATGGTCGACCAGGTCGACGAGCTGTTGCTCAAGAACGGCCGCTGCCAGAAGGGCGACATGGTCGTCATCACGGCGGGGTCGCCTCCCGGTGTGTCCGGTACGACCAACATGGTGCGAGTGCATCACATCGGGGAGGACGACAGTCCCAAGTAGCCTGCGGAGGGCCCCTCTTGGCGAGGGGCCCATTTTCGTTCGTTCAGTACTTGGGGCCTACGTGGGTGTCCATGAGGGCGACGGAGGCTTTGCGGGCGACGGAGATGTTGTACGGGTTGCCGTTGCGTGTGCAGTGGGTCCACGCGATGCCGAGCTTGTCCAGCGTGTCCGTGTAGAGCTGACGGATGTCATCGGACACGTTGGTGAAGAAGTACCGCGGGTACTCGTAGCGCTTGCGCTCACCGGCTACGAGGCGAGTCGTCCAGTTGGTGATGCGGCAGCCGTCGGAGTGGATGAGACCGCGGATGAACTCCCAGGGGTGGGCGTCGACGATCTCCTGTTGCCAGGGTTCGAGGGTGATGGGGCGCTCGTGTTTCCTGCCGGGGCCGTGCTGTGGGAACAGGCACCACATGTGCATGGAGTACAGCTTCACTTCCCAGCAGCCTTTCCGGCGGACCCTGCATACCGAGTTGTTCGGAAATACGTCGCGCATGGCGCTCTCACACTTGTCCACGAGCCCGGGATGCACCTCGGCGCATGCGATTGACAGGCTGGGTGAGCGCATGGCGCGGTTCTGGATGATGTGGCCGTCCCCGAGGTACAGGCCGAGGAGGTAGGCATACGCCGAACCGTTCAGCTCGCTGTCGCATCGGGGGCATGGAGGCCGTTGACCGCGACCGGGGCACTCGCCGCGCTTTGCCCGGTCTATGTGCTTCCAGTAGCCGATCGTTCCCTTCGGCACGTTGAGTTTGCGAGCCACATCTGCGTTCCTCGCGCCGTTGCGCAGCAGTGTGAGCGCCTTCTGTCGCACGTCAGTGCTGTGGAAGCTCATGCGGCTACTCTGCGTCAGTGATCGCGACCGTGCGCAGCAAAAAGCGGATGTTCACGAGAACGTGAGCATCCGCTTTCAGCGAGCTGTGCCGGGTGCGGGATTCGAACCCGCAAGCCGTGAGGCGCGGTCTTTTGAGGACCGTGTGTATGCCGATTCCACCAACCCGGCAAGAGTTGCTGCCCGGAAGCATACCGGGTCACCGCAGCTCCCCGCCTCTAGGTAGGCTGAACAGGCAGCAGCACCTGCCCTGCCCGTAACAAGGAGCCCCCGTGACCGCCCCCGAGTCGCCCCAGCCCGTAGACGCGCCCGACGACGACAAGTCGCACGTGCCTCCGCTGACGACCCGTGTCGTCATCGCTGAGGACGAGGCGCTGATCCGTCTCGATCTCAGGGAGATGCTCGAAGAAGAGGGCTACTCCGTCGTAGGTGAGGCGGGAGACGGCGAGCAGGCCATCGAGCTCGCCCGTGAGCACCGGCCCGATCTGGTGATCCTCGATGTGAAGATGCCGAAGATGGACGGGATCTCGGCCGCGGAGAAGATCGCGGCGGAGAGCATCGCGCCCGTGCTGATGCTGACGGCCTTCTCGCAGCGTGACCTCGTCGAGCGTGCTCGTGACGCGGGCGCCATGGCCTACCTCGTCAAGCCGTTCAGCAAGAGTGATGTCGTGCCGGCGATCGAGATGGCCGTGTCGCGGTTCACGGAGTTGAAGGAACTGGAGAGGGAGGTCGCGGATCTCAGTCAGCGTCTGGAGACGCGGAAGCTGGTCGACCGGGCGAAGTCGGTTCTTCAGACGGAGTACGGGCTGACCGAGCCGGCGGCGTTCCGGTGGATCCAGAAGACCTCCATGGACCGGCGTATGTCGATGCAGCAGGTCGCTGAGGCGGTCATTCAGGACGCCGAGGAGAAGAAGGCGTCGAAGGGCTGAGCCCGACACACCTGTACGTGACGAGGCCCGCACCCCCTGAAGTCAGGGTGTGCGGGCCTCGTCGTATCCCTGTGGAACTGCGGGGCTCAGTCTTCGCCGAGGTACGCCTTGCGGACCGATTCGTCGTGCAGCAGGTCGGAGCCCGTGCCGGAGAGGACTATCTTGCCGATTTCCATGACGTGGCCGTGGTCGGCGAGTGAGAGGGCGGCCTGGGCGTTCTGTTCGACGAGCAGGATGGTGGTGCCCTGGGATTTGAGTTCGGCGATGGTGGCCATGATCTTCTGCATCATGATCGGGGAGAGGCCCATGGAGGGTTCGTCGAGCATGAGCAGTTTGGGCTGGGACATGAGTGCGCGGCCCATGGCGAGCATTTGCTGTTCGCCGCCGGAGAGGGTTCCCGCGGCTTGCTTCCGTCGTTCCCCGAGTATCGGGAAGAGGTCGTAGGCGCGCTGGATGTCCTTCTCGATGCCGGGTTTGTCGTTGCGGAGGAAGGCGCCGAGTCGGAGGTTGTCCTCGATCGTCATGCGGGGGAAGATGTGGCGCCCTTCGGGGGAGTGGGCGAGTCCCAGCGAGACGATGTTGTGGGCGGGGATTTTCTTCAGCGATTTGCCGTTGAATTTGATCTGGCCGCCGACGGGCTTGAGCAGGCCTGAGAGGGTGCGCAGGGTTGTGGTCTTGCCGGCGCCGTTGGTGCCGATGAGGGTGACGACTTCGCCGGCGTCGACCTTGAAGGAGATGCCTTTGACGGCTTCGATCTTGCCGTAGGCGACTCGGAGGTCTTCGACTTCGAGTAGTGCGGTCATCGGTCGTTCTCCTTGCCGAGCGCGCCGGGGGTGCCGGGCGCGGCGTCTTGCGGGGTGTCGGCGTGTGCTTCGGCGGCTTCGACTTCCGCGATTTCCTCGGCGCCGGGGGAGTCTTCGAAGGGTTCTCCGAGGTAGGCGGCGATGACGCGTTCGTCGCCTTGGACGGTGGCGGGGTCGCCTTCGACGAGTTTTTCGCCTTGGACGAGGACGGAGACGCGGTCGCAGAGGTTGAAGATGAATCGCATGTCGTGCTCGATGACGAGGACGGCGATGCCTTTGTCGCGGATGGCGAAGACGATTTCTTCGGTGGCGCGTGTCTCCTGGGGGTTCATGCCTGCCGTCGGCTCGTCCAGGAGAAGCAGGCCCGGCTCACTCGCCAGTGCTCGTGCGATTTCGAGTTTGCGTTGTTCGCCGTACGGGAGGTTGCGGGCGAGGTGTTCGGCCTTGCTCGCCAGACCCACGAACTCCAGGAGTTCCATGGCGCGTTCGCGGGAGGCTGCTTCGGCTTTGTGGAAGCCGGGGCCGCGCAGGAGTGCGGACCAGAGGCCTTCTTTGGTGCGGGTGTGGCGGCCGACGAGGACGTTTTCCAGGACGGTCATGTTGGCGAACAGGCGGATGTTCTGGAAGGTGCGGGCGATGCCGGCTGCGGTGACCTTGAAGGACTTGGGCGGGAGGATTTTTCCTTTGTAGCGGACTTCTCCTTCGGTGGGGATGTAGAGGCCGGTGAGGCAGTTGAAGAAGGTGGTTTTGCCGGCGCCGTTGGGGCCGATGAGGCCGACGATTTCGCCGCTGTTGACGGTGAGGTCGACGTTGCGTACGGCGGTGAGGCCGCCGAAGCGCATGGTGACGCCGCGTGCGTCGAGGACGGTTTCGCCGGGCGTGGTGGGGCCGGGGGTGGTGTCCTTGGTGGTGGTGTCGGTGGTCATGTCAGGCCCCTGCCTTGCTGAGGACTGTGGGCGCTTCGGCCTCTTCGTGGAATTCGAGCTGGCGGCGTCGGTTGGGGATGAGGCCTTCGGGGCGGAAGCGCATCAGGAGGACGAGTGCGAGGCCGAAGGCGAGGAGTTGGTAGTCGCCGAGGAACTGGAGCTTGGCGGGGATGAGGTAGAGCAGTGCGGCGCCGACGAGGGGTCCGCTGATGGTGCCCATGCCGCCGAGGACGACGGCGGCGAGGAGGAATGCGGAGTTGGGTGGGACGACGTGGGCGAATTGGTACTGCTCGGGGGTCACGGTGTAGGTGACATGGGCTTGGACGGTGCCGGCGAGGCCGGCGAGGGTGGCGCCGAGGGCGAAGGCGATGAGTTTGACGCGGAAGCCGTTGATGCCCATGGCGAGTGCGGCTGTTTCGTCTTCGCGGATGGCGATCCAGGCGCGGCCGATGCGGGAGTCGCTGCTGCGTCGGAAGACGATGACGACGACGAGGGTGATGAGGAGCATCAGCAGGAAGTAGTTGGCGAATCGGGCGATGGTGAACCCGAAGATGCTGTGTTCCTGGCCGAAGTCGAAGCCGAGGATGTTGAGGTTGGGGATTGATGAGATGCCGTTGGAGCCGTTGGTGATGTCGGGGCCGGAGGTGCCGTCCATGTTGAGGACGCCGATGCGGAAGATTTCTCCGAAGCCGAGGGTCACGATGGCGAGGTAGTCGCCGCGCAGTCGCAGGGTGGGGGCGCCGATGAGGACGCCGAAGATCATGGCGACGGCGGCGCCGAGGAGGGCGGAGGCCCAGAACGGCAGGTGGATGTCGAAGGGGGAGGAGGGGGAGCCGGAGACCATGGCCGCGGTGTAGGCGCCGACGCCGAGGAAGGCGACGTATCCGAGGTCGAGGAGGCCGGCGAGGCCGACGACGATGTTGAGGCCGAGGGCGACGGTGGCGAAGATCAGGATGTAGACGCCGATGGTGGCGTAGCGGTCGTCGGACTGGGTGAAGGGGAAGGCGGCGGCTGCGATGAACGCGCCGAGCATGGTCACGTTGCGGTGTTTGGCGGTGAGTGCGGAGATGCGTCGCACGAGTCCGGCCTTGGTGATGGCGGCGAAGCCGAAGCCGGCGGTGATGAGGAAGCCGATGAAGAGTTCGTCGTATGCGGTGCCGATGCCGTAGGTGAAGACGAGGAGGCCGGTGGCGAGTGCGGCGACGATGACGAGGATTTCGGCGTACGCGGGGAGTTTGCGGGCCGGGGTGGGGGTGCCGGAGGCGAGGGAGGCCTTGATGACGGCGATGTTGTGGCGTGTGCGGTGGCGGAGTTGTTCCTGGGGGGTGTCGTCGGGGTCGATCGGGTCTTCGGGGGGCCGGGTGAAGGGCAGGGAGAATGCGCCGAGGAGGGCGGCGAGGGTGGCGATGGCCGCGATCCAGCCGCCGGGTTCGAGGTTGACGATGCCGCCGAGTTGGGCACTGATGGCGATGATCGTGTACCAGGTGGTGGCGAACGCGGCGAATGCGGACAGCTTGATGGCGCTGTCGGCGCCTGTGGGGGTGAGCCAGCGCAGGCCTTTGATGCCGTAGGAGGCGAGGCCGAAGAGGGCGGTGAGGGCGCCGCCGATGAGGACGAGGACCTGGAGGCCGCCGGGGTAGCCGTAGACGGTGAGGTTGCCGGGGAATGCGGCGGTCCATGTCCAGGCGAGGAAGGTGGAGATGACGGTGAGGGCGCCGCCGCCGGTGGCGAGGGCGCGGCCGGTGTTCTCCGGGAGGCCGATGAGGCCCTTGGGGGTGCCGTCGGCGGGGGTGCTGGGGGTCTGGGGTGCTGTGGTGTGTGTGGTCATCGGTGTCACGCCCTGTCCGCGACGCGTTCGCCCAGCAGGCCTTGGGGCCTGAAGAGGAGTACGAGGATGAGGAGTACGAAGGCCCAGACGTTGGCCCAGGACTGGCTGCCGAACTGTTCCATGCCGGGGATGTCGGCGATGTAGGCGGTGGACAGGGCTTCGGCGACGCCGAGGACGAGGCCGCCGAGCATGGCGCCGTAGATGTTGCCGATGCCGCCGAGGACGGCTGCGGTGAAGGCTTTGAGGCCGAGGATGAAGCCCATGCGGAATTGGACCTGGCCGTACTTGAGGCCGTAGGCGACGGCTCCGATGGCGGCGAAGGCGGCGCCGAGGGCGAAGGCGACCACGATGATGCGGTCGGTGTTGATGCCCATGAGTTTGGCGGTGTCGCGGTCCTGGGCGGTGGCCTGCATGCCGCGTCCGGTGCGGGTTTTGAGGACGAAGTAGGCGAGGACGGCCATGCTGATGGGGGCGGCGATGAACAGGAAGATGTCGCCGGTCTGGATGGTGACGTTGCCGATCTCGAAGGGTCCGCCGTCGATCTGGGGGAAGTTGATGGACTGTTTGGCGTCCGGGTACCAGGCCCATACTGCTTGCTGGAGGGCGAGGGAGAGGCCGATGGCGGTGATGAGGGGGGCGAGGCGTGGTGCGCCTCGCAGGGGGCGGTAGGCGAACCTTTCCGCGCCCACGGCGACCGTGGTGGCGACGACGATTGCGCCGGCGAGCATCAGGGGCAGTGCGACCCACAGGGATGTGCCGTCGGGCAGTACGTACAGGTAGACCGTGAGGGCACCGAAGCCTCCGGTCATGAAGATCTCGCCGTGGGCGAAGTTGATGAGCTGGACGATGCCATAGACCATCGTGTAGCCGATGGCGACCAGCCCGTACATGGATCCCAGTAGCAGGCCGTTGACCAGCTGCTGCGGCAGTTCGTTCACCGCATGTCCTCCGAGAGTTCGGATAGTCGAGGGGGGTGGGCGGATGTGAGCCGCGCGGGGCGCCAGTGGTGCGGCGCCCCGCGCGGGTCAGGTGTGCGGGTGTGGGTCAGTCGGTGTAGGTGCCGGACTGCACCGGGGCCCAGACGCCCTTCTCGACGGAGTAGACGGTGAGCTGCTTGTTGGTGGTGTCACCGAATTCGTCGAAGGAGACCTTGCCGGTCACGCCGTCGAAGGAGACGTTCTGGGTGGCCTCGGTGACCTTTTCGCGGGCGTCGCTCGGGAGTTCGCCGTTGTTGTCCTCGACGACCTTCTTGACGGCTTCGATGATGGCCCAGACCGAGTCGTAGGCGTAGCCGCCGTAGGCCTCGAAGGCCTCGTTGTAGCCTTCGGCCTCGTAGTTGGCGATGAACTCCTTGGCGGAGGCGAGTTCTTCGATCGGTGCGCCGACGGAGGTGGAGATGTCGCCTTCGCTGCCGGAGCCGGCGAGCTTGATGTACTCGGGGCTGTAGATGGCGTCGCCGCCGGCGAAGGTGATCTTGGCGCCGGCGTCCTTGATCTGCTTGGCGAGGGGGCCGGCCTGGGGGTATTCGCCGCCGTAGTAGACGGCTTCCGCGCCGGAGTTCTTCACCTTGGTGGCGACGGCGGAGAAGTCCTTGGTCTCGGGGTCGATGTGCTCGGTGCCGACGACTTCGCCGCCGAGCTTCTTGTACTCGTCGGTGAAGGTGCCTGCCAGGCCGGCGCCGTAGGTCTTCTTGTCGTCGATGACGAAGACCTTCTTCTTCTTGGCGTCGTTGAAGATGTACTGGGCGGCGAACGGGCCCTGGATGGCGTCCGTGGTCGCGGTGCGGAAGTACGACTTGTACGGGCGGACCTTGTTGGTCTGCCAGTCGGCGCCCTGGGAGAGGGAGGGGCCGGTGTTGGCGGGCGAGATTTCGACGAGGTTGGCGTCGTCGAAGACCTTCTGCATCGACTCGGCGACGGAGGAGTTCAGGGGGCCGACGACGCCGAGGACTTCCTCGTTGGCGACGAAGCTGGTGGCGTTCTGCTGGCCGGCGGAGGGCTGTGCCTGGTCGTCGAGGGCTTCGATCTCGAAGGTGATGCCTTCGACGTACTCTTCCTTGTTCGCTGTTTTGACGGCGAGGTCGGCGGAGTTCTTGATGCCGAGGCCCAGTGCGGACAGGTCGCCGGTCAGTGGGGCGTCGACGCCGATGACGACGGTGGTGCCACCGCCACCGGCGTCCGAGCTGCCGCCGTCGTCGTCGCGCGAGCCGCAGGCGGTGAGGGTGAGTGCTCCCGCCGCCAGCGCGGCGGTGATGGCGATGAGCGAACGTTGACGCACGAGTCAGTCCTTTCCCTGGCGCGGCCGGGTCCCTGTGGACGAGGCCGAGTCGAGCGCTGGGCCGAAGTGACTTCGAATCCGAGGGCGCGGTGACTGGGCGTGACTCTAAGCGTGTGTGGGGAACGTGGAGGAGTGTCTGGCCAAGGCTGTGACGCTCTTGTTATGACACGACGTTATGCAGAGCGGTACTCAGTGGGTGGATGGGTGGAATTCCAGCCGATTCGTTCCGTCCACATGGTGAGAATCCGCAGGGTGTGTAGTGATGGATTCAGTAGTGTTTCAGGGTTTTGGTGATGGCGTCGTGTCGTTGCCGCACGATGTCCGAAGGGCCTCCGACAGGTCGTGCGCATAGCGTTCGCCGAGGATGAAGCTGTGGTCTTGTATTGCGCGCATATTACGCAGAGTTACATTCAGGAAAGGTAGTCCGGCGTTCCTCGGCGCATGTGCGCAATCCGTCACCTGTGTGGTGATCACGATCTTGTGGGGGAAGCCGACCCGGGTACGGAACGGTGGCCTGGGCGCCGAGGTCAGGGAGATTCCGGCGTACGGCTGGCTGATGCTCACCACGATGACCGTGAGGCCGGACTGCGCCGTGACCTCGACCGCGAAGCTGAAGCTGCCGCTCGGGGAGCCTTCGGGCGGGCGTTTCTTGCCCAGATAGTCGATGTCGACCACCTGGGACGGGTACATGGCGGGCGCCGGCGGTGGCTCCTCGGGGCGGGTGGTGCAGAGATGACCGCCGCCCGCGAGGAGGACGGCGGCCGACACGGACGCGATGACGGCGCGGTGGTGGCGGGCGTAGAACTGTCCCAGGGGGCCGTGCGGGGGCCTGGGGAGGAGCGGGGCGCCGGGTTCGGCGGTGTCCCACGCGCGTGTGCCCTCGCCCGGTTCGGCGGTGTCCCACGCGCGCGTGCCTTCGCCCGGCTCGACGGGACCGATGCCGCTCACTGCCAGGGGCCCTTGCTCGGGCCGCCGTCGCGGTACCAGTCCTCGCAGCCCGCGCGCGCCTCACGGTCGATCAGTCGCTCCGCGGCGGCCGCGCCCGCGCGTCTCCGCTCGGCGCGGGCGGCGTCGACGACGTCCCGGAGGATGTCGTACTGCCCGTTGGACAGGCCCATCGACTGGTAGTCCCCGTAGGTGTCGCCGTCGAGCACCTCCCGTGACCAGTGGGCGACGATTCGCGCGCACAGGTCCTCCGGGGGTGTGGCCGACGGCGACGGCGGGCCGGACACGGCCTGCGTCGTCGTTTCGTCCTCCGGGCCGGACTCCCCGCATCCGGTGGCCAGGCCGCCGGTCAGGAGGACCAGCCCGAGCGCCGCACCCGACCGGAGGGCTCGTCCCGTTCCCATGCCATGACGCTAAGCCGCCGGGTGCGCGGGATCAACGGCGTTGGGGGAACAGGGGGTTGGGGAAGGCGGGCGATCTCCGAGGGTCCGGCGTGCGGGCGGTGGAGTGGATCAGCCGTCGGCGCGGACGCGTGCCGCGTCGCTCGGGTTCACGTCCCGCAGCATGCACGTCAGCCGCGCACTGCACACCCGCTTGCCCTGCTCGTCACTGATCACGATCTCGTACGTCGCCGTCGAGCGCCCCCGGTGCAGCGGTGTGGCCACGCCGGTCACCAGGCCGGACCGTGCGCCCCGGTGGTGCGTGCAGTTGAGGTCGACGCCCACGGCGATCTTGGAGCTGCCTGCATGCAGCATGGAGCCGACCGAGCCGAGGGTCTCGGCGAGGACGGCGGAGGCGCCGCCGTGGAGGAGGCCGTACGGCTGGGTGTTGCCCTCCACGGGCATGGTGCCGACGACGCGGTCGGCCGAGGCCTCCACGATCTGCACGCCCATCCGCGTTCCCAGGTGTCCCGCCGAGAACATGGCGACCAGGTCGACACCGAGCGCCGCGTATTCGTCGATCACCTCTTGCGGGAACTTCACGTGCTGCTGTTCGCCCATGGGGCCCGGCTCCGTTTCGTTGTCGAACACTCTGGCTGAGCAAACGCTCAGTCGGTGGCCGATTGTTCCAGACGGACGACGACGGACTTGCTGGCCGGGGTGTTGCTGGTATCGGCGGTGGCGTCCAGCGGCACCAGGACGTTGGTCTCGGGGTAGTAGGCGGCCGCGCAGCCACGGGCCGTCGGGTAGTGCACGACACGGAAGCCGGGGGCACGGCGCTCGACGCCGTCGTTCCACTCGCTGACCAGGTCGACGTACGAGCCGTCCGCGACCCCGAGCCGCTGCGCGTCCTCGGGGTTGACCAGAACCACCCGGCGGCCGTTCCTGATGCCCCGGTAGCGGTCGTCCAGGCCGTAGATCGTGGTGTTGTACTGGTCGTGCGAGCGCAGGGTCTGCAGGAGGAGCCGGCCCTCGGGCAGCTTGGGGAACTCGACCGGCGCGGCCGTGAAGTTGGCCTTGCCGGTGGCCGTGGGGAAGCGGCGCTCGTCGCGGGGGGCGTGGGGCAGGGCGAAGCCGCCGGGGTCGGCCACGCGCGCGTTGAAGTCGTCGAAACCGGGGACCACGCGCGCGATGCGGTCGCGGATCGTCGCGTAGTCCTTCTCGAACTCCTCCCAGGGGACCGTGCTGTCGGTGCCGAGTACACGGCGGGCCAGGCGGCACACGATGGCCGGCTCGGACAGCAGGTGCTCGCTCGCGGGCTCCAGGCGTCCGCGTGAGGCGTGCACCATGCCCATGGAGTCCTCGACGGTCACGAACTGCGCTGTGCTTTTCCCATGCGGGCCGACCTGAAGATCGCGCTCCGTGCGGCCGAGGGTGGGCAGGATCAGGGCACGCGCGCCCGTGACCGCGTGGGAGCGGTTCAGCTTCGTCGACACGTGCACCGTGAGGCGGGCCCGGCGCATGGCCGCCTCGGTGACCTCCGTGTCGGGGGACGCCGACACGAAGTTGCCGCCCATCGCGAAGAACACCTTCGCCTTGTCGTCGCGCATGGCGCGGATGGCCCGTACGACGTCGTAGCCGTGCTCGCGCGGCGGCGCGAAGCCGAACTCCCTCTCCAGGGCGTCCAGGAACTCCGGGGCGGGCCGCTCGAAGATGCCCATCGTGCGGTCGCCCTGCACGTTCGAGTGACCGCGCACCGGGCACACGCCCGCGCCCGGGCGGCCGATGTTGCCGCGCAGGAGCAGGAAGTTGACCACCTCGCGGATGGTCGGGACGGAGTGCTTGTGCTGGGTCAGACCCATGGCCCAGCAGACGATCGTGCGCTTCGAGGCGAGGACCATCCGGAGGGCCTCTTCGACCTCGGACCGTTCGAGGCCGGTCGCGGTGAGCGTCTCGTCCCAGTCGGCGGCCCGCGCGGCCGCGGCGAACTCCTCGTAGCCGTGGGTGTGCTCGCGGACGAACTCCTCGTCGACCGCGCCCTCGGTCTGAAGGATCAGCTTGTTGAGGAGGCGGAAGAGAGCCTGGTCGCCGCCGATGCGGATCTGCAGGAACAAGTCGGTGAGGGCGGCGCCCTTGAGCATGCCCTGCGGGGTCTGCGGGTTCTTGAAGCGCTCCATGCCCGCCTCGGGCAGGGGGTTGACCGTGATGATCCGCGCCCCGTTCGCCTTCGCTTTCTCCAGGGCGGCGAGCATCCTCGGGTGGTTCGTGCCCGGGTTCTGGCCCGCGACGATGATCAGGTCCGCCTTGTAGAGGTCGTCGAGCAGGACGCTGCCCTTGCCGACGCCGAGGGTCTCGGAGAGCGCCGACCCCGACGACTCGTGGCACATGTTGGAGCAGTCCGGCAGGTTGTTCGTGCCGAACTCGCGGGCGAACAGCTGGTAGAGGAAGGCGGCCTCGTTGCTCGTCCGCCCTGAGGTGTAGAAGAGGGCCTCGTCGGGGGAGCCCAGCGCGTGCAGTTCCTCGGCGACGATGTCGAAGGCCCGCTCCCAGGAGACGGGTTCGTAGCGCTCGGCGCCCTCCGCCAGATACATGGGGTGCGTGAGCCGGCCCTGCTGGCCCAGCCAGTACCCGCTGCGGGTCGCGAGGTCGGCCACCGTGTGGGCGGCGAAGAACTCCGGGGTGACCCGGCGCAGCGTGGCCTCCTCGGCGACCGCCTTCGCGCCGTTCTCGCAGAACTCCGCGGTGTGCCGGTGCTCCGGCTCCGGCCAGGCGCAGCCCGGGCAGTCGAAGCCGTCCTTCTGGTTGACGCGCAGCAGCGTCAGCGCCGTCCGCTTCACGCCCATCTGCTGCTGGGCGATGCGCAGCGTGTGGCCGATCGCGGGCAGCCCGGCCGCCGCGTGCTTCGGTCCGGCGACCTGCGGCGCGTCCTGAACCGGATCACCCTTGGGCGGCTTGCTGGCCATGTCGGCACCCCTATCGCGTACGCACCTGAAGTACGTCTCCGATCCTCGCATGCGGTGGTGACAACGATCACCCCCGTGCGGACGGGCGGTCGATCCGGCCGGACGAGCGGTCAGGGCACGCGCGAGGCGGTCGGTTCGCGCGAGGTGATCGGTTCTCGTGGGGTGGTCGGTTCGGCGTGGGGCCGAGGAATAGCCGGCCGGACCGCGTGGGGTGCGGCGCCGCGAGGGGTTGTGGGCGGCGGGCGGGGCCGACTGTCAGTGGCTCGTGGCAGGATCGGGGGCGTGGCAGAGACAGCATCGAAGAAGACCGACAAGAACCCCGGCGGCAGCCGTCCGCGGCTGATGCTCATGGACGGGCACTCGCTGGCGTACCGCGCGTTCTTCGCGCTGCCCGCGGAGAATTTCACAACCGCGACGGGCCAGCCGACGAACGCGATCTACGGCTTCGCGTCGATGCTGGCGAACACGCTGCGTGACGAGGCGCCCACGCACTTCGCGGTCGCGTTCGACGTGTCCCGCAAGACGTGGCGCTCCGAGGAGTTCACGGAGTACAAGGCGAACCGTTCGAAGACCCCGGACGAGTTCAAGGGCCAGGTCGAGCTGATCGGCGAGCTCCTCGACGCGATGCACGCGGTGCGCTTCGCTGTCGACGGCTTCGAGGCGGACGACATCATCGCCACGCTCGCCACCCGGGCCGAGGCCGAGGGCTTCGAGGTCCTCATCGTCACCGGCGACCGCGACAACTTCCAGCTGGTCACCGAGAACACGACGGTGCTGTACCCGACGAAGGGCGTCTCGGAGCTGACCCGGTTCACTCCGGAGAAGGTCGTCGAGAAGTACGGGTTGACGCCCTCCCAGTACCCCGACTTCGCGGCCCTGCGCGGCGACCCGTCCGACAACCTGCCGGGCATCCCCGGGGTCGGCGAGAAGACCGCCGCGAAGTGGATCAACCAGTTCGGTTCGTTCGCGGACCTCGTCGAGCGCGTCGACGAGGTCAAGGGCAAGGCCGGGCAGAACCTCCGCGACCACCTGGAGGCGGTGAAGCTCAACCGCCGGCTCACGGAGATGGTGCGCACCGTCGAACTGCCCAAGGCCGTCGCCGACCTGGAGCGCGCCCCGTACGACCGCAAGGCCGTCGCGATGGTCCTGGACACCCTGGAGATCCGCAACCCGTCCCTGCGCGAGCGGCTGCTGGCCGTGGACCCCGGGGCGGAGGAGACCGACGCGGTACCGGTCGCCGACGCGGGCGTGAAACTGGACGGCACGGTGCTCGGCTCGGGCGAGCTCGCGCCGTGGCTCGCCGAGCACGGCCAGGCGGTCCTCGGTGTCGCCACGGTCGACTCCTGGACGCTCGGCGCGGGCGCGGTGGCCGAGGTCGCCCTCGCCGCGGCCGGGGGAGCGGCTGCCTGGTTCGACCCGACGCAGCTCGACGAGGCCGACGAGACCGCGTGGGCGGCCTGGCTCGCCGACGCGTCCAAGCCGAAGGTGTTCCACAACGCCAAGGGCGCCATGCGGGTCTGCGCTGAGCACGGCTGGAGCATCGAGGGCGTCACCATGGACACCGCCCTCGCCGCGTACCTGGTCAAGCCGGGCCGCCGCTCCTTCGACCTGGACGCGCTCTCCCTGGAGTACCTCGGCCGGGAGCTGGCCCCCGCCGCCGAGGCCGACGGACAGCTCGCCTTCGGCGCGGACGAGGGTGCCGAGGCCGAGGCGCTCATGGTGCAGGCCCGCACGATCCTCGACCTGGGCGAGGCCTTCGGGGGGCGGCTGAAGGAGGTCGGCGCGGCGGACCTCCTGCGCGACATGGAGCTGCCCACCTCCGCGCTCCTGGCCCGCATGGAGCGGCACGGCATCGCGGCGGACAGGGCGCACCTGGAAGCCATGGAGCAGATGTTCGCGGGCGCCGTGCAGCAGGCCGTGAAGGAGGCGCACGCGGCGGCCGGGCACGAGTTCAACCTCGGCTCGCCCAAGCAGCTCCAGGAAGTCCTCTTCGGCGAACTGGGCCTGCCCAGGACGAAGAAGACGAAGACGGGCTACACGACGGACGCCGACGCCCTCGCCTGGCTGGCCGGTCAGACCGACAACGAACTGCCGGTCATCATGCTCCGCCACCGCGAGCAGGCGAAGCTGCGCGTCACGGTCGAAGGCCTCATCAAGACGATCGCGGCGGACGGCCGCATCCACACGACCTTCAACCAGACCGTCGCCGCCACCGGCCGGCTGTCCTCGGTGGACCCCAACCTCCAGAACATCCCCGTCCGCACGGACGAGGGCAGGGCGATCCGCCGCGGGTTCGTGGTGGGCGAGGGCTTCGAGTCCCTGATGACGGCCGACTACAGCCAGATCGAGCTCCGCGTGATGGCCCACCTCTCGGAGGACGAGGGACTCCTCGAAGCGTTCACCTCCGGCGAGGACCTGCACACCACGGTCGCCTCCCAGGTGTTCTCGGTGGAGCGGTCCGCGGTCGACGCGGAGATGCGCCGCAAGATCAAGGCGATGTCCTACGGCCTGGCCTACGGCCTGTCGGCCTTCGGCCTCTCCGGGCAGCTGAACATCGACGCGGGCGAGGCCCGTGCCCTGATGGACACGTACTTCGAGCGCTTCGGAGGCGTACGGGACTATCTGCGCCGCGTGGTCGACGAGGCCCGGGCGACGGGCTACACGGAAACGCTGTTCGGCCGCCGCCGGTATCTCCCCGACCTGAACAGCGACAACCGCCAGCGCCGCGAGATGGCCGAACGCATGGCCCTGAACGCCCCCATCCAGGGCACGGCCGCCGACATCGTCAAGATCGCCATGCTGAACGTCGACCGGGCCCTGCGCGAGGCCGGACTCACCTCCCGCATCCTCCTCCAGGTCCACGACGAAATCGTCCTGGAGATCGCCCCCGGCGAGCGCGCCACCGCCGAGGAACTCGTCCGCAGGGAGATGGCGAACGCCGTCCACCTGAGGGCACCCCTGGATGTCTCGGTCGGCGACGGCCCCGACTGGGAGTCGGCAGCGCATTAGCCTCCGGCTGGGGCCGAGCATGGGTGGGCTCCTGGCCGCCGGGCGGTTGGTTCGGTTCGGGCTGGCGCGGCCGCACAGCAGCCCGTGCCGCTCGGCCTGACGGCCCCGGCCGAGCGGCACGGTCCGGGGGCTCCTCCGCCGGGCCCGAACCGAACCGCTGTGGCGGCAAGGCAAGCAACCACCGTGGCGCCAGCCACGCCGTGCCGAACCGACTCACCCCCCTTGGTGCAGCCCGGAGCAGGGCGTGGCCGCCGACGGGTGACGGGCCCCTCCGAGCCCCGAGGCCTCCGGAGGGGCGTCACCCGCGTGGCCCCCGCAGGCGCGCCCCCGGTATGCGGATGGCGTAAGGATGCGGGCATGGGCATACGCACGCTCCGCCGCCGTACGGCGACAGTCGCCGACACCCTCGTCTCGGCCGTTTCGGCCCTGTCGGCGCTGTTCAGACGGGTACCGGTGTGCGCGGCCGACGCCAGCACGCCCCGTATCCCCGCCGACACCGCCCTCCGCCGATCCCCGCGAGACCTCGGCCACCCCGACGAGGGGTACGCCTCGGCCTTCTCACGAACAACGGCACGTTTCTGAGTTCCCACCTGAGCTCCAGCTCCGAGCTCCCAAGGGCCGCCGCGGCCCTCACCCGCGAGGTCAGCGAGAGACCGGCTCCGCCGTCTCCACCGCGGGCACCCGCACAGGCCGCCACATCCTGACCCCCGCCGCGTACAGCAGCAGCCCGGGCACCAGCCCCGCGCCCGCCCCGAAGCACAGCGTCGGAATCACCTCGTACGGCTTCGCCACATCGCCCCAGTACTCCCACCAGCGCGTCACCCGCCGCACCGCGGCCACCAGCGCGCAGCCCCCGATCACGGCCGCCGCCACCCACCGGTCCGCCACGGACAGCACGGGCACACCCATGGGTTCCCCCGAGGGCTGCCGACGCAGGGCGCGCGCCACGAAGACGGCGATGACGACCGCCGCCACCGCCGAACCGCCGTACTGCAGATACCAGTACAGCGGCGAGCCGGCGATCTCCCGGCCCAGGACCGGGAACACCTGCATCCCCCACCGGTCGAGATGCGTGAACGCGTCCCACACGACATGCGTCAGCGCGCCGAGCACGGCGGAGACGTACCACCAAAGGACCGGAGCAGGACGTAAACGCTTGCGCAAACGATTACGCCCGCCTCCGCCGCCCCTCCCTCCGTCCCCGCACCGCACCAGCGCCGCCACCCGCCCCTGCCGCCCGGGTGGCAGCAGCGCCACCAGCGGCTCGCGCAGCACCAGCCACAGACCCACCAGGGCCCAGGCGACGAGGACGTCGAGGGTGAAGACGCCGGTGAAGGAGTGGGTGAACTCGCCGAACTCCATGGCCTCCGGCAGCACGCTCGCCGCGTAATAGGTCATGTCGGGCGCGAAAGAACCGGCGACGAGCACCGCGGGTACCAGGGGGCCGCGTCCGGTCCCGTCGCCGCGTATGGCGGGCAGGACGGCGGCCGCGTGGCTGAGAGTGAAGGGCAAGTCGTTCCCCCGCGACGGGCGTTGGCCGGGAGGTCGGGCCCCGGCGATCACGTCCGCCAGTATGCGCGAGGCATCACCACGTCCCCCCAGGGCACCCGCTCCGGGAAATCCACAGGAAATACAGATGTGGCCAACCTGGATGAAAACGGGCATGAACGGGTGTCTTGGCGACGGAAGTTGTCGTAGGGTCACCTGGGTCACCGTGCTGGGGAGCACGACCGAGCATCCGGGAAGCACCGGGACAGCAGGAGACGGCACCGCGGGCAAGAACGAAGGCGGTCGTCCACGGGAGGGGTTCACTCAATGGCGGCGCAGTTCGGCAGGAGGCTCCGCAAGGGGGCGGCGAACACCACGGTGGCCGCGATCGCGGTCGCGGCCCTGGCCGCGTCCCAGGCTCCAGGAGTGACCACCGACGGCTCCGGCAGACAGACCACCGGCTCCCCCTCTCCCGACGCGACCCCGCACGCCGACGACGACACGGCGACCGGCAACTCGCGCTACTACACGGACCTTCCGCCCCTCGACAGCCCCACCTCGGCCCCGGACGGCGGTGACACATCGGTCGTCACGGGCGAGGCCGAGCGTGGCATACCCGCGACCGTCCTCGACGCCTACAAGAAGGCCGAGGCGGCCCTGCGCGCGGCCAAGCCGGGCTGCAACCTGCCCTGGCAACTGCTCGCCGCGATCGGCAAGGTCGAGTCCGGCCAGGCCCGCGGCGGCCGCGTCGACGCCGACGGCACGACGACCTCGCCGATCCTCGGCCCGGTCCTCAACGGCGTCGGCTTCGCGAACATCAGCGACACCGACAACGGCGCGTACGACGGCGACACCGCGTACGACCGCGCGGTCGGCCCCATGCAGTTCATTCCGTCCACCTGGGAGTGGGCGGGCCGCGACGGCAACGGCGACGGCCAGAAGAACCCCAACAACATCTACGACGCCGCCCTCGCCGCCGGCCACTACCTGTGCCGGTTCAGCTGGGACATGTCGGACGACGCGGACCTCCGCCGCGCGATCCTCAGCTACAACAACTCGACGGAATACCTGAACACGGTCCTGTCGTGGCTGGAGTACTACCGCAAGGGCACCCACGAGGTCCCGGACGGCACGGGCACGCTGCCTCAGAACCCGAGCGACAACAACTCCGGGGCGCGCACCAGCCCGAGCCCGTCGCCGCGCGACCAGGAGACGTCGAAGCCGAGCCCCAGCCCCGACAAGCAGCCGGGCGGCGGCGACAAGCAGCCGGGCGGCGGCGGTTCCGGCAGCTCGAGCCCCAGCCCGACTCCGCCGTCACAGTCGCCGACCCCGCCGTCGCCGACCCCGCCGTCACCGACCCCACCGTCACCGACCCCACCGTCACCGACCCCGCCGTCCGGGACGCCGACCACCCCCACCGACACGGTGCACCACATCGAGGACGCGGGCACCGCCGGGCTCAGCGCGATGGCCGGCGACACCTTCGGCGAGCGGATCTCCGTCCGCACCGAGACCCAGGCCGGCAAGGCCGTGCCGAAGGTCCGCGTCCGCTTCACCATCATCGGCGACACGGACGCCACCTTCGACGGCGGCGAGAGTGTCGCCACGACCGTCACCAACGCCGCCGGCACGGCCACGGCGCCCGCGCTGGTGGCGGGCGAGCAGACCGGTGAGTTCACCGTCCGTGTCACCGTCGTGGGCCGCGCGGTGACCGGCCTCGACTACACCGCGACCGTCACCGCCCGCCAGGCCGACACCCTCGTCCGCACCACCGACACCGCGCTCACCTGCGTGCCGGGCGGCGAGTTCGCCGAGCAGGTCGAGGTGAAGGCCACGTACAAGGACGAGGCCGCCGACGGAGTCGCCGCCACCGCGACACTCATCAAGTCGGCCGACGACCCGACCGAGAACGGCATCGAGAACGACAATGGCCCGTACTTCAAGGACGCCGACGGCGAAACCGTCCGCACCCTCACGGGCCTCACGACGGACGCGGACGGTCTGCTGAAGCTCCCGAAGCTGTATGCGGACGACACGACCGGCACGTTCCTGCTCCGCGTCAACACGGCGGGCGGTGCGACGCTCACCGTCGAACTGACGGTGGAGGCGGCCCCGTCGGAGTCGCCGTCCCCGACGCCGTCGGCGTAAACACTCACGCAAACGCTTACGCGGCCGTGGCGCCCCTCCACCCCGGAGGGGCGCCGCTGTTGTGTGCGCGACGTGTTCTCATCTCACCCGGTCGTTGCTACGGTGCCCCAGCCCTGACGCTCCATCAGCTCACGTACCCCACGCACTTCACGGGGGAGGCCCGCATGCGTGCACTCGTCGCCGCCGCGACCGGACTCGCCGTCGCGCTCGTCCTGGTGTTCACCCTCACGGCGATCGGCACACCGGCCGGTGAGACGTCACCGAAGCCGCTGCTCACGACGGTGCCCGCGCACCCGTAACGCTCCGGACGCCCCGGGAGGGAGGCCGAGATGCGCCGCAAGGCCAGCCTGATCCTGCTCGCCCTCGCCGTGTTCTTCGCGGCACTGTCCCCGATGCTGCGCTGGTACGCCTTCCCGCGCCTGGCCAAGATCCCCGCGCACCAGTACCAGGACATGGTCCTGGAGGCGCAGGACGCCACCCTCCTCGACTACGGCACCATGAAGGCGAGGACGGTCCCGAAGGTCACCATCGTGCAGACGCTCAAGGGCAACGTGGAGGCCTCCGAGAAGATCGAGAAGACCGCCGGCCGGGACGTGGTCGTCTGGGACGGCCTGTCGTACGTCCAGGGGCCCGACGGCGAGATGGTCTCCCAGATCCCCGAGCGGTACATCTTCGACGCCCACACCCAGGAACCCGTCCACGCCACGGGCGAGATGGTGGACGGCGACCCCGTCCGCCGCGAGGGCCTGGAGTTCAAGTGGCCCTTCCTGACGGAGAAGCGGGACTACGAGTACTTCGACGCCCAGGCCCGCGTCACCGCCCCCATCCACTACAAGGGCACCCAGGACTTCCACGGCCTGGAGGTCTACTACTTCGAGCAGACCATCCCCTGGACCAAGGTTCCGTTCCCCAAGACCCTGCCCGTCGAGGGCATCACCCCGGAGTCGATCGCGGAGACCGGCACGACCCGCTGGTACTCCACCGTCCGCAAGTTCTGGGTGGAACCCCTCACCGGTGCCCCCGTGTACGGCGAGGAGATCCACAAGGAGGAACTCCGCGGCGGCACGCTCCTGGGCGGCCGCGACAAGGTGACGGCCTTCGCCGGGCACGTGAAGATGCGCGAGGACTACATCGAGTCCACGGTGGACCTGGTCAAGTCCAACCGCTTCCTGGTCCTCCTGATGACCTCGTACCTCCCCTGGAGCTTCCTGACCCTCGGCACCCTTCTGCTGGCCCTCTCCCTCTACCTGGAGGCCCGCAGCCGCCGCCCCGGCGAACCCGAGGCCAGCCGGTCCCCGGAGCCGCAGCCGGTCAACGCCTGAGCCGCGCGTTCGTGTGCCGGGTCGGCTCGGCGGTCGCGGGGTCCTCGGGCCACGGATGCCTGGGATAGCGTCCGCGCAGCTCCGCCCGTACGGCCTTGTACCCATCCTTCCAGAAGGAGGCGAGATCGGCGGTGACGGCGGCGGGCCGCCCGGCCGGGGACAGCAGATGCACGAGCACGGGAACCCCCGCCAGGGCCGGCGACTCCTGAAGCCCGAACATCTCCTGCAACTTCACCGCGAGCACGGGCTGTTCGGGATCGGAGTAGTCGATCCGGATTCTGGACCCGCTCGGCACCTCGATCCGCTCGGGCGCGAGCTCCTCCAGCCGTACGGCATCTCCCGTGGCCCACGGCAACAGCCGCCCCAACGCCTCTCCGGCATCGATCCGCGCGAGATCCGCCCGCCGCCGGGCACGGCTCAACTCCGGCTCCAACCAGTCGTCCACGCGCGCGTGGAGAGCGTCGTCACGCACGTCGGGCCAGGGAGCGCCGAGACGCAGATGAAGGAAGGCGAGGCGCTGCCGCAGCCGTTCGGCGTCCTGCGACCACCGCAGCAGCCCGAGCCCTTCCACCCGCAGCCCTTCGACAAGCGCCTCCCGTACGAGTACGGGGTCGGCGTCCTGCAACGGCCGCACCGCCAACTCCACGGCCCCGAGCCGCTCGACCCGCCGCGCCACGACGTCCCCGTCACCCCAGCGCACCTCGTCCCCTTCGCTGTACAGCGCCCCGGCCGCCTCCCGAGCCTCCTCCTCCCCGATGACAGCCCCGAGCCGCACGCGCGCGTGCCCCGCGCCGACGGGCCTGTCGGCCACGGCGACAGCGAGCCAGGGCGCACCGCCCAGCCCCGACCCCGCCCCGGCCTCGGCCCGGGTCCCGGACACCATGAGATACGAGCCGCCGTGCGCCCTGGCCACCCGCTCGGGGAACGCGAGCGCGGCCACGAGCCCGACGACCTGGTCGTCCCCCAGGTGGGAAGAACCCGGCCGGGAAGAACCCGGCGCCGAAGGAGCCGACACGGATCGCAGCCGCCGTACTTCCGCCCGCCAGCGAGCCGCGTAGGCGTCACCCCCGCGTCCGCGCCGGGCGGACCTCAGGGCCCCGGCCAGGTCGTCGCCGTACTCCCTCGGCGGCTCCTCGCTCAGCAGGGCGACGGCCTCCGCCGCGCGGTCGGGGCCGATCAGCGGCGTCGCGTCCAGGAGGGCGCGCGCGAGGCGGGGGTGCAGGCCCAGGCGTGACATCCGTACGCCCCGTTCCGTGGCCCGGCCCGCCGCGTCCACCGCGCCGATCGCCGACAGGACGTCCCGCGCCGCCGCCATCGCCCCGCCCGGCGGCGGGTCCAGCAGGGCCAGCCCGGAGGCGCCGGGATCGCCCCAGCAGGCCGCCTGGAGGGCGAACGGCGTCAGGTCCGCCAGCAGGATCTCCGGCGCGGGGAAGCGCGGGAGGCGGGCGTCCTCGGCCTCGGGCCAGCAGCGGTAGACGGCTCCCGGAGCCTCACGTCCGGCGCGCCCGGCCCGTTGGCGCCCGGACGCGCGGGAGGCCCGTACGGTCGTCAGGGCGCTCAGCCCGCGCGCGTGGTCGACGCGGGGCTCACGGGCCAGGCCGGAGTCCACCACGACCCGCACTCCGGGCACCGTCAGGGACGACTCGGCCACCGACGTCGCGAGGACCACCCGGCGCCGTGTACCCGGGGACAGCACCGCGTCCTGGACCGCCGCCGGCGCCCGCCCGTGCACCTGGAGCACCTCGACGTCATCCAGGTCGCCCAGGTGCCCCGCCACGCGCGCGATCTCGCCGACCCCGGGGAGGAAACACAGGACGTCGCCCTCCCGCTCCGACAGCGCGCGCCGCACCACCGACGCCACGTGTGTCAAAAGCGCCGGGTCCACCCGCATCCCGTGCGGCGGCCGTACGGGACGTACCGGCGGCGCCCACACCACCTCGACCGGGTACGCGACACCCTCCGCCTCGACCACCGGGGCGTCGCCGAGCAGCCGCGCCCAGCCCTCCGCGTCGGTGGTCGCCGAGGCCGCCACGAGACGCAGCTCGGGGCGCAGCGCGGCACGTACGTCCAGCAGGAAGGCCGCGACGGTGTCCGCGTCCAGGTGCCGCTCGTGGCACTCGTCGAGCACGACCGCGTCGACACCGGCCAGCTCCTGGTCCCGCTGGAGCCGTTGCAGCAGGACACCGGTCGTCACGACCTCCACGCGCGCGTGCCGCCCCACCACACGCTCACCGCGCACGGTGTAGCCGACGCTCTCGCCGACCTTCTCCCCGAGCAGCCACGCCATCCGCCGCGCGGCGGCCCGGGCGGCGATGCGCCGCGGCTCGGCGACCACGACACGCCGTACGGGCCCCGCGCCGACCAGCCCGGCCAGCGCGAGGGGCACCAGCGTCGTCTTGCCCGTCCCCGGCGGTGCGCACAGCACCGCCGCCCCGTGCTCCTCCAGGGCACCTCGCAGCGCGGGTACGGCGGAACGGACGGGCAGCCGGTCGAGAGCGTCGGTACGGATCACGCCCCCAGTGTCGTACGGCCGGGAAAACGCCCCTCACGCGCGCGTGCCGCCGGCCCGGCCGGTGCTGCCCGGTTCAGTCCCGCTCGCACACGAAGATCGCCGTCCCCGGGATCAGATTTCCGCGCAGCGGCGACCAGCCACCCCACTCGGAGGTGTTCCAGGCGGGCCACTCCGGTTCGACCAGGTCGGCCAGCCGGAAACCGGACGCCACGACGTCCCGGACGCGGTCGCCGAGGGTCCGGTGGTGCTCGACGTAGACCGCGTGCCCCCGCTCGTCCTGCTCGACGTACGGCGTGCGGTCGAAGTACGAGCCGGAGACCGACAGGCCCTCGGGGCCGGGCTCGTCCGGGAAGGCCCAGCGGATGGGGTGCGTCACCGAGAAGACGAACCGACCGCCGGGGCGCAGGACGCGGTGGACCTCACGCAGCACCCGCACCGGCTCCGCCACGAAGGGCAGCGCGCCGTACGCGGAGCAGGCCAGGTCGAAGGTCGCGTCCCTGAAGGGCAGCGCGGCCGCGTCGGCCTCCACGAGGGGCACGGGGCCGCCGATGCGCAGCGCGTGCTGGAGCTGGCGGTGGGAGAGGTCCAGGGCCACCGGGCGGGCGCCCTGGGCGGCCAGCCAGCGCGAGCACTGGGCCGCGCCGGCGCCGATCTCCAGGACGTCCTGGCCCTTGAGGTCCTCCGGCGGCCCCAGGAGCTCCGCCTCGATCTCGTCGAGCCCTTCGGGGCCCCACACGAAGCGGTCGTCCCCGAGGAACGTGCCGTGCTCGGTCTGGTACTCGTCCGCGTTCCGGTCCCACCAGCCCCGGTTGGCCCGGGCACTCTCCGTGGCGCCCGCCGCACGGCGGGTGGCTTCGGGCTCGGCGGATTCGGGCTCTTGGATGATCGGCTCCCTCGTCGTACTCTTCCGTCCAACCTGTTCCGGTCGTGTCACGGAAGGGGCGTCACGGGCCTGTGTGGCCTCCGGACGCCGTCCGGTGTGCGGCATACGAGTGCCGCCGCATGTGTTCTTGTGCCGGGATTGCGGCGATCCGCCCCGGGTGTGCGCCTTCGCGCATTGACCCTGCCCGGCTGCCCCCGTATGCTACAAGTTGCGCTGCGGGCCTGCGCACCTCAGACGTAGCAGGCTGCGCTCGCATCTGTATGTATGTCCCCTCGGTTGTCGAGGCGCCACCGGTTTTCGATCGGTGCGGCGCTTCCTTGGCTGTCCGGCTTCTGCAGAGCGAAACGGGCTCCCGGCGTAAAGCAGTACCTACGACTTCAATGTCCGTACCGGAGCCCTTTCCCACATGACGAGCAGCACCGAGACCACCGCAACCACCCCGCAGGTAGCGGTCAACGACATCGGTAACGAGGAAGCTTTCCTCGCCGCGATCGACGAGACGATCAAGTACTTCAACGACGGCGACATCGTCGACGGCGTCATCGTGAAGGTCGACCGGGACGAGGTCCTGCTCGACATCGGTTACAAGACCGAAGGTGTCATCCCGAGCCGAGAGCTCTCGATCAAGCACGACGTCGACCCGAACGAGGTCGTCGCCGTCGGAGACGAGATCGAGGCCCTTGTCCTCCAGAAGGAGGACAAGGAAGGCCGCCTGATCCTCTCGAAGAAGCGCGCCCAGTACGAGCGTGCCTGGGGCACCATCGAGAAGATCAAGGAAGAGGACGGCATCGTCACCGGTACCGTCATCGAGGTCGTCAAGGGTGGTCTCATCCTCGACATCGGCCTCCGTGGCTTCCTCCCGGCCTCCCTGGTCGAGATGCGCCGCGTTCGCGACCTCCAGCCCTACGTGGGCAAGGAGCTCGAGGCCAAGATCATCGAGCTGGACAAGAACCGCAACAACGTGGTCCTGTCCCGCCGTGCCTGGCTGGAGCAGACCCAGTCCGAGGTCCGCCAGACGTTCCTCACGACCCTCCAGAAGGGTCAGGTCCGTTCCGGTGTGGTCTCCTCGATCGTCAACTTCGGTGCCTTCGTGGACCTGGGTGGCGTCGACGGTCTGGTCCACGTCTCCGAGCTGTCCTGGAAGCACATCGACCACCCCTCCGAGGTCGTCGAGGTCGGCCAGGAGGTCACCGTCGAGGTCCTCGACGTCGACATGGACCGTGAGCGCGTCTCCCTGTCGCTGAAGGCGACCCAGGAAGACCCGTGGCAGCAGTTCGCCCGCACCCACCAGATCGGCCAGGTCGTTCCCGGCAAGGTCACGAAGCTGGTTCCGTTCGGTGCGTTCGTCCGCGTCGACGAGGGCATCGAGGGTCTGGTCCACATCTCCGAGCTGGCCGAGCGCCACGTGGAGATCCCGGAGCAGGTCGTCCAGGTCAACGACGAGATCTTCGTCAAGGTCATCGACATCGACCTCGAGCGCCGTCGCATCAGCCTCTCGCTGAAGCAGGCCAACGAGTCCTTCGGTGCCGACCCGGCCTCGGTCGAGTTCGACCCGACCCTGTACGGCATGGCCGCGTCCTACGACGACCAGGGCAACTACATCTACCCCGAGGGCTTCGACCCCGAGACCAACGACTGGCTCGAGGGCTACGAGAAGCAGCGCGAGGAGTGGGAGCGCCAGTACGCCGAGGCGCAGCAGCGCTTCGAGCAGCACCAGGCGCAGGTCATCAAGTCCCGCGAGGCGGACGCCCAGGCCGAGGCCGAGGGTGCCGCCACCCCGGGTGCGGCTCCGGCCGCTTCGGGTGGTGGCTCGTACTCCTCCGAGGGCCCGGACAACTCCGGCGCGCTCGCCTCGGACGAGGCCCTGGCCGCGCTCCGCGAGAAGCTCGCCGGCGGCCAGAGCTGATTGCTTGCCGCCAGGCAGTAGCCGACTGGTAACTGAGGGCCCGCACCCACTTTGGGTGCGGGCCCTCAGTGCGTGGGCGTCCAGCCGGTTGCACACGTGTATCCAGGGAAACGCGCGGGATATGTGGCAACTGGCATGTCGTAATGGATAGTTGAGAGGCTTCCCCGGTCCATCGATGATCGGAAAAGGGGAGCCGAACGCATGGCACACGCTCAGAACGAACCGGGTACGAGCCGGCGGATGTTTCTGCGCAACGTGGGTCTCACCAGTGGCGCGGGCGCGATGTTCGCCACCATGGGCGCCCTCGGACTCGCACCGACCGCACAGGCCGCCCAGCGCCAACAACCCTTCCGCGCACCAGCGGCCGGTGACTTCACGCTCACCGGGCGCGGTGCCGCCAGGGTGGTCATAGTGGGCGGCGGCATCGCCGGCCTGACCGCCGCGTACGAACTCGGCAAGGCGGGCTACGACTGTACGGTCCTGGAGGCCGGGGACCGCACCGGAGGACGCAACCTCACCGTCCGCCGCGGCGACACGACCACCGACCTGTACGGCAACCGGCAGACCGCCCGCTTCGCCGACGGCCAGTACATGAACACGGGCCCCGCCCGCCTGGCACAGTGGATGGTCACCCTCGACTACTGCCGCGAACTCGGCGTTCCCGTCGAGGTGTTCACCAACGCCAACGCGGACGCGTACATCTTCAACGAGTCGACCGGCATGACGAAGCCGATGCGTTACCGGACCGCGAAGGCCGACGTCTACGGGTACGTCTCCGAGTTGCTTGCCAAGGCCGCCCACAAGGGGGCACTCGACCAGGAGCTGACGGCGGAGGACCAGGAGAGACTCGTCGAGTTCCTCCAGGACTTCGGGGAACTGGGCGACAAGCTGACCTACGAGGGCGGCCGACGGCGCCGCGGGTACTCCGTCGTTCCGGGCGCGGCAGGAACCCCCGGTGCACCGCTCGGCGACATCCCGTCCGCCTCCGACGTCTTCGCCAGCGGTGTCGGACGCTACTTCGGCTTCGAGCTCGAGTTCGACCAGGCGATGCTGATGTTCCAGCCGGTCGGCGGCATGGACCAGATACCCAAGGCGCTCACCAGGGCGATAGGGGCCCGCCGCGTGTGGACCGGGGCCGTGGTCTCGAAAATCACCGACAAGGGGAGCGGTGTTTCGGTCACCTACACCCAGGGCGACCGTACGAAGGTGATCGACGCCGACTACTGCATCGGTGCCCTCCCGCCCAACATCCTCGCCAAGATCCCGCACAACCTCGGCTCCGGCGTGCAGAGCGCGCTGGACGAGATCGTTCCGTTGTCGGCGGCCAAGATCGGGCTGGAGTACCGCTCCCGTTGGTGGGAGCTGGACCACAACATCTACGGGGGCATCACCGAGACCGACCAGGACATCCTCGACATCTGGCACCCCTCGCACGGCTTCCACACCGAGCGTGGCGTCCTGATCGGCTACTACAACTACGGCGCCAACGCCGACTCGTACGCGAAGCTCACCCCCAAGGAGCGCGAGAAGCGGGCGGTGGCCGCCGGCGTGAAGATCTACGGCGAGAAGTACCGCACCGAGCTGGCCTCGTCCTTCTCGCACCACTGGCGCCAGATGCCCCACCTGGAGGCCGCCTGGCACTTCCTCCCGGACGGCCCCGACGCACCCCGCTACAAGCCGCTGAACGAGCCAACCGGGCGCGTCTACTTCGCCGGGGACTGGCTGAGCCACACCGTTGCCTGGCAGCACGGGGCCTTCGAGTCGGCCCGCAAGGCGGTGACTGCGCTGCATGCGCGCGTGCTGGGTGCTTAGGGGGACGCCGTCCCTTGTGCGGATGAAAACGCCGTAGGACGAGGTGATGAAGGGGCACGGGCGGGAATGGCCGTGCCCCCGACCGCGTTGTGCAGTACGAACACGAGGAGGAGCGGTCACAGTGCTTGATCCGCAGGGTTTGTACGAGTGGGAGCCGAAGGGCCTGGCAGTCGTCGACATGGCGCTCGCCCAGGAGTCGGCCGGATTGGTCATGCTCTACCACTTCGACGGATACATCGACGCGGGCGAGACCGGCGACCAGATCGTCGACCGGCTCCTCGGTTCGCTGCCCCATCAGGTCGTCGCACGCTTCGACCACGACCGGCTCGTGGACTACCGCGCCCGTCGTCCGCTGCTGACGTTCAAGCGCGACCACTGGACCGCCTACGAGGAGCCCACGCTCGACGTACGGCTCGTCCAGGACGCCACCGGGGCGCCCTTCCTGCTGCTGTCCGGCCCGGAGCCGGACGTGGAGTGGGAGCGCTTCGCGGTCGCCGTCCAGCAGATCGTGGAGCGGCTCGGCGTCCGCCTGTCGGTGAACTTCCACGGCATCCCCATGGGCGTCCCGCACACCCGCCCCGTGGGCCTCACACCGCACGGCAACCGTGCCGAGCTGGTGCCCGGCCACCGCAGCCCCTTCGAGGAGGCACAGGTCCCCGGCAGCGCCGAGTCGCTGCTGGAGTACCGCCTCGTGGAGGCCGGACACGACGTCCTGGGCGTCGCCGCGCACGTGCCGCACTACATCGCCCGCTCCGCTTACCCGGACGCCGCGCTGACCGTCCTGGAGGCGATCACCGGCGCGACCGGCCTGGTGCTGCCCGGTGTCGCGCACTCCCTGCGCACGGAGGCGTACCGCACGCAGACCGAGATCGACCGGCAGATCCAGGAAGGCGACGAGGAACTTGTCGCCCTCGTCCAGGGCCTGGAGCACCAGTACGACGCCGCCGCGGGCGCCGAGACACGCGGCAACATGCTCGCCGAGCCCGCCGACATCCCGTCCGCGGACGAGATCGGGCGCGAGTTCGAGAAGTTCCTCGCGGAGCGGGAGGGCGACGGCTGAGCGCCGGGGCGTCCGCGGGAAGGGGTGAGCTGGGGCCTGTCAGTGGCAGGCCCTAAGCTGCCGGTCATGCTGAAGGTAGGGCTGACCGGTGGCATCGGCGCCGGCAAGAGCGAAGTCTCCCGCCTGCTCGTCGAGTGCGGCGCGGTGCTGATCGACGCGGACCGGATCGCCCGCGAGGTCGTCGCGCGCGGAACTCCCGGCCTGGCGGTGGTTGTCGAGGCATTCGGCGAGGACGTGCTCGCCGAGGACGGCAGCCTGGACCGGCCCAAACTGGGCTCCATCGTGTTCGCCGACCCCGAGAAGCTCGCCGTACTGAACTCGATCGTGCACCCCCTGGTGGGCGCTCGCTCCCGGGAACTGGAGGCCGCGGCCCCCGAGGACGCCGTGGTCGTCCACGACGTCCCCCTCCTCGCCGAGAACGGACTCGCCCCGCTGTACGACCTCGTGGTCGTCGTGGACGCAAGCCCCGAGACACAGCTCGACCGGCTCGTACGCCTGCGCGGCATGACCGAGGAGGACGCCCGCGCGCGGATGGCCGCCCAGGCGCCCCGCGACAAGCGTCTGGAGATCGCGGACATCGTCATCGACAACGACGTCCCCCTGGAGGACCTGGAGCGGCGTGTACGGGATGTATGGGCGGATCTCGCCCGTAGAGCGCAGGAGCCCCGGGAACACTCCCAGGAATAGCGGTCCTTTACGGGGGCGTTGAATCCGTGCAGCAAGGGAAGGACTCAGCCGTGCCCGAGATCAGCGGTTCCGCCGGACGTACTCCGGAGACGCACGTCATAGACTTTCGCGCCGCCGAGCAACTGCTCGCCGCGGGCGATCCGCGGGGCGCGGTGAAGCTGCTCGACGGAGTCATCGCCGTACACCCCGAGAACACGGCCGCCCGGCTGCTGCGCGCGCGTGCCTTTTTCGCGGCGGCCCAACTGCGCCCTGCGGAACTGGAGTTCACCATCGTGCTGGAGCGCGAGCCGGACAACGCGTTCGCGCACTTCGCACTGGCCCGGACCTACGAGCGGCAGCACCGGCCCGATCCGGCCAAGCGGCACTTCCGCCTCGCCGCGGCGCTCGACCCGAACCCGGAGTACCTGGAAGCGGCCCGCTTCGACTCGTGAGCCGCGGCCGGGGCCTGCCGTAAGACATCACTCGATCGAGTGATGGAGAGGCGGAACGGCCCGGTGGGGGCGGGCCGTTGGAGGGATATGAGCATTCAGATGCGTGAGGGACACGAGGGAACCGGACCCGGTGCGATCACCCCGGACGGCTGCGCGGTCGAGCTCTACTCACGGCTGTCGTTGGGGAACGAGCCGGAGGTGATCGCCGCCGCCGCACCCGCGGGCGCGAGCATTCTCGAACTGGGCTGCGGGGTGGGGCGGATGACCCACCCGCTCGTGGAGCGCGGATTCAGGGTCACGGCCGTGGACGAGTCGGCGGACATGCTGGAGCGGGTGCGCGGGGCCCGCACGATATGCAGTCCGATCGAGGAACTCGACCTGGGCGAGAAATTCGATGTGGTGCTGCTCGCGTCCTTCCTCGTCCACACCGGGGACGAGGAGATGCGACGGGGGATGCTCAGGGCCTGTCTGCGGCATCTCGCGGACGGCGGTTCCGTGCTGATCCAGCGGGAGGGCGAGGACTACCACTCGAACGTGCCTCGCGAGCGGACCGACCCCAGCGGCTACACCGTACGGATCCTGTCGGCGGAGCCCGTCGGGAACGGGGCGAACTCGGTGCACGCCGAGTACGTCTTCCCGGACGCGATCTGGACCCAGACGTTTCAGGCGCGGCCGATGACCAAGCAACAGTTCGAGGAGGCCTTGGGGGAGGTGGGGCTGAGGGTGGACCGGTATCTGACGGAGGACCGGGTGTGGGTGAAGGCGTTGCCGGTCGGATAAGTCGGCGCCGGCGGCGATGAGTTTTGGACGACCCGTGGGTCTACTTCGGTGACAGCAACCCGAACTGCTTCACAGGAGACCCCGATGTCCGAAACCATCGCTCCCGTCACCGGCACCACCTCTGCCTCTGCCTCTGCCACGCGTACCGCCCGCAGCCGCCGCGCCGAGATCTCGCTGCGCGCTCTGCAGATCGTCCTCGCGCTCTTCTACGCGGGCGCCAGCGCACTGCCCAAGCTGATCGGGCACTCGTCGGCCGTCGAGATATTCGAGGAGATGGGCTGGGGCAGCGCGGGGATGTACACCATCGGCGCGCTCGAACTGGCCGGTGCCATCGCGCTGGTGGTCCCCGCGCTGGCCACGATCGCGGCGGTGTCGCTGGGCGCGCTGATGGTGGGGGCGTTCGTCACGCAGCTCACCGTGTTCGACGGGGAGAACGCGGCGACGCCGCTCATCCTGCTCGTCCCCCTCGCCGTGATCGCCTGGGCCCGCCGCCACCACACGGCCGAGCTGGTGCGGCTGGTACGACGACGGGCGTGACGGCGGTACGGGGGGCACGGGGTGCGCGTGGGACACGCGCGTACGTGGGGGTGTGAGAGGTGCGTGCGAGGTGCGTGGGTGCCCGCGCCGTCGAGGGTTCCCCGACCAACCGAGTCCGACCGGGTCGGTCGGGGTCGGGGAACCCTCGACGGCGTCGGACGACCCGCGCCGGGCCGACCGCAGGACCGCGGCGGCTGCCGTCACTCTCCCCTGGGGCTCCTGGAGCCGTCGTCAGGGGCCCCGAAGCCGCTGCCCGGGCCGCCGCCGAAGCCGCGGAGGCGTTCCAGTTCGCGGCGGTCGCGCTTGGTGGGGCGGCCGGTGCCGCGGTCGCGGATGCCGATGGGGGCGACGGCCTCGCGGGGCGGGGGCGGAGGGGAGTTGTCGACGTAGCACTCCACCGCGACCGGGGCGCCGACGCGCTTGCGGATCAGGCGCTTGACGACCACGATCCGTTCCCGGCCGGCGTGGCGGAGGCGGACCTCGTCGCCGACGCGTACCGAGTGGGAGGGCTTGACGCGTTCGCCGTTCACGCGGACGTGTCCGCCCCGGCAGGCGGTAGCACCTGCCGAGCGGGTCTTGACGAGTCGGACGGACCAGATCCAGCTGTCGATCCGCACGGTCTCGCCGTTCGCCGGGCCCGCCGCCCGGGCGGCGGCGACCGCGTCGGCGGAACCACGCGAACGGGCCTCGCCGGAAGCGGAGCGCTCCGACGACGAAGCCGTGTCCTTCACGTCCTCGACCGCATCTTCAGAAGCCATACCTCGACCTTAACTCCCCGGCCCGCCCGCCCCTCCCCGCTCGCCGGGGTTCGGCGATCGGCCCGGCCGTACCGTAAAGGCATGGACAGCACTCTCGGCGAACTCGACATCAGCGGGTGCCGGGCGTGCCCGCGGCTGGTCGAGTGGCGCGAGGAGGTGGCGCGGACGAAGCGGGCGGCCTTCGCCGAGTGGACGTACTGGGGGCGGCCGGTCCCCGGATTCGGGCCCGCTGACGCGTCCTTGCTGATCGTCGGGCTGGCGCCGGCCGCGCACGGGGCGAACCGGACGGGGCGGATGTTCACCGGGGACCGCTCGGGGGACGTGCTGTACGCGGCGCTGCACGAGGTGGGGCTCGCCTCGGGCGGGACCGCGGTGAGTGCGGACGACGGGCTGGAGCTGTACGGCGTGCGGATCACCTCGCCGGTGCGCTGCGCCCCGCCCGCCAACAAGCCGACGCCCGAGGAGCGGGACACCTGTCGGCCATGGCTGGTGCGGGAGCTGACCTTGCTCCGGCCCACGGTGCGGGCGGTGGTGGTGCTCGGGGCCTTCGGATGGCAGGCCGCGCTGCCCGCGCTCGCCGAAGCGGGGTGGGCCGTGCCCCGGCCACGGCCCGCCTTCGCGCACGGGGCCCGGGTCCGGCTGGCGGGGGAGGACGGTGACCTGGAGCTCTTCGGGTGCTTCCACGTCAGCCAGCGGAACACGTTCACCGGGCGGCTCACTCCCGCGATGCTGAGGGATGTGCTGCGCACGGCGGCGGACGCGGCCGGGCTGAGCACCACCGAGCCGTAGAGCGCTCTCCTGGCCGTGCGGGGCGAGGGAAAAACGGCTGCTGACAGCACCGTACGCACGTTATGGTCGCGCGATGCCCCTCTACCCGGAGATCGAACCGTACGACCACGGCATGCTCGACGTCGGTGACGGCAATCGCGTGTACTGGGAGGTCTGCGGCAATCCGCGCGGCAAGCCCGCCGTGATGCTGCACGGCGGGCCCGGCTCCCGCAGCAACCCCAACTTCCGGCGCTACTTCGACCCGGCCGCGTATCGGATCGTCCTGCTCGACCAGCGCGGCTGCGGCCGGTCCACGCCGCCGGCGAGCGCGTACGAGACCGACATGAGCGTCAATACGACGCCTCACCTCATCGCCGACCTGGAGCTGCTGCGACGGCACCTCGGGATCGAGCGGTGGCTGGTGTGGGGCGTGTCGTGGGGGTCGGTGCTCGGGCTGCGGTACGCGCAGACGCACCCCGGTTCCGTGTCCGAGCTGGTCCTCACCTGCGTCGCCACCGGATCCGATGCCGAAGTGTCCTTGCTCACCAGGGGACTCGGGCAGTTCTTCCCCGAGGCATTCGAGCGGTTCCTCGCCGAACTGCCCGAGGACGAGCGCGACGGCAGCCTCGCGGCCGCCTACAACCGGCTGATCGAGTCGCCCGACCCGGAGGTGCGGGCGCGGGCGGCGCGTGCCTGGACCGACTGGGAGACGGCGATCATTCCCGCGCCGCCACGGTCCGTCGAGCGCTACGAGGACCCGGTGTTCCGCATGGGCTTCGCCCGTACCGTCACGCACTACTGGGGAAACGACCACTTCCTCGGCGAGGGGAACGAGGAGGGCGTCGTCCTGCGGGACGCGCCCCTGCTCAAGGACATCCCCGGCACCCTTGTCCAGGGCAGCCTCGACTTCGGCAACCTGCTCGGCATCGTCTGGCGCCTCCACCACGCCTGGCCCGGCAGCGAGTTGATCGTCATCGACGAGGTCGGGCACAACGCGGGCGCCCCGAGCATGGTGGACGCGCTGGTGGCGGCGACGGACAAGTACGCGGTCCGCGTACAGCCGATAGCCGAGCCCGAGCAGAGACGGTCCTAGCGGCGCGCCCGGGTCCGTTCCCCCGCCGACTGGACGAATTGGAGTTCCAGGACGGGCGGGGGAGGGGCGATGCCCGGGCCGCCGGCCTCGGCCCAGCGCAGTATCTCGTCGGTGCAGTCGTCACCCATCGACCAGCCGATCCATACGGCCTTGCCCCCGCGCCTGCGCCCTTCCCCCGACGGCTGGACGACGATGACGTTCGCCTGGTCGCAGGGGCCGAGGCAGTCCGTCGTACGGACCGCGAGGCGGCCGTCGGAGGCCGCGGCCGCCGCCCGGAGCCGGTCCAGCTGCCAGTCGTGGTCGTAGCCGGGGTACTTGCGGGAGTCCCCGCAGCAGCAGCCGCGGCAGACGACGAGAGTGCAGGGGCGGTTCCGGGCGGCGCCGATCACCGTACGGGCGGTCACAGTTCTCCCTGAGCGTCGCGGGTGTCGCGGTTGTCGTCGGCTTCGCGGTTGTCGTCGACCTCGCCGAAGAGGTGCCGGACCGTCGAACGGTAGTTCGCTCGCACATGGCTGAGCGCGTGGGCGCGGGCCCGTTCCGGATCTCCGGAGGCGATCGCCTCGTACAGCTCGCGGTGTTCGGTGAGGAGTTGGGGCCACTCCTCGTTCTGGCGGGTGAGCCAGCGGAGCCGGCCGTCGACCGGTTCCATGACGGATATCAACAGGCTGTTGCCCGCCATGGCCAGGATGCCGTCGTGGAAGCGGGTGTTGACGTCGGTGATCGTCTCGGCGTCCCCGGCCTCGGTGGCGATCGCCGCCTGCTCCAGCAGGGCCGCGAGCCCCGCGAGGGATTCCGGCGTCGCACGGGAGGCGGCGAGCCCGGCGGTGTACACCTCCAATGCCTCGCGCAGCTCGAACAGTTCGGCCACGTCCGTCGCGGTGAGGCGGCGGACGACCGTGCGGCGCGGGGTCTCGAACAGGACGAAGCCCTCGGCGACCAGGGCGCGGATCGCCTCGCGGACCGGCACCCGGGAGACCCCGAAGCGGTCGGCCAGCTCGCGCTCGACGAGCCGGTCGCCGGGGCGCAGGCGGCCCGCGATGATGTCCTGCCGCAAGGTGCCCAGGACGCGTTCGCGTACGGCACCGAGCGGTTCGATCTTCGTCATGGGGCCATCTTCGCCGACGCGGGTCAGGTTTACGCACTTGTAACGGCAGGGATATGGCCGAGAACCATTGGTGGCGAGACTATGAGCGCAGTTTGGTATACCAAAAATTCATTAACCTCCGGCAAGCCTCAAGTGAACCCCCCGCCCTGACAGGCCACCTCCGTCCCCTCGCTCATGGAGGACCCCCGTGTCCCTCGCCGACCGTGCCGAAGTCACCGGCACAGCCGTGTTCGTCCCCGACCCCCGGCTCACCAACGAAGACCTCGCGCCCGCCACCGAGCGCAAATGGAAGGTGTTCGACCTCTTCGCGATGTGGATGTCCGACGTCCACAACCTCGGCAACTACACGTTCGCGGCGGGCCTGCTGGTGCTCGGCATGAACGTCTGGCAGGTCTTCACCTCCCTGCTCGTCGGCTTCGTGCTCATCTACGTCGGCATGAACTGGATGGGGAAGATCGGGCAGCTCCACGGAGTCCCGTTCCCCGTCGTCAGCCGCATCAGCTTCGGCGTCTGGGGCGCCAACATCCCCGCTCTCATCCGGGCCGTGATCGCCATCATGTGGTACGGCATCCAGACCTACCTCGCGTCCGTCGCCGTCAACGTGATGCTGCTCGCCGCCTGGCCGAGCCTGGAGTCCTGGACGCGGAACTCGTTCCTGGGGCTCGACACGCTCGGCTGGATCTCCTTCATCGCCCTCTGGATCATCCAGGCGCTGATCATCAGCCAGGGCATGGAATCCGTGAGGAAGTTCCAGGACTTCTGCGGTCCGGCCATCTGGGTCGTGATGATCGCGCTCGCCGTGTGGATCCTCGCCAAGGCCGGCTGGACCATCTCGCTCACCTCCACCCCGAACCCGGTCTCGGTCGGCGAGCAGTGGCGGCAGTGGTTCGGCGCGATCGGCCTCGTCCTCGCCACCTACGGCACGCTGATGCTCAACTTCTGCGACTTCTCCCGCTTCGCGCCCGACTACAAGACCGTCAAGCGCGGCAACTTCTGGGGCCTGCCCATCAACTCGACCGCCTTCGTCGTCGTGTCGGTCATCGTCACGGCCGGCTCGCTGGAGGTGTTCGGTGAGGCCATCACCGACCCCGCCGCACTCGTCGCCAAGGTCGGCAACACCTGGGTGCTCGTCCTGGCCGCACTGACCTTCGCCATCGCCACCATGGGCGTCAACATCGTCGCCAACTTCGTCTCCCCGGCGTACGACCTCGCCAACGTCTGGCCGCAGAAGATCACCTTCAAGGTCGGCGGCATGATCAGCACGGTCGCCGCGCTGGTGGTGACCCCGTGGAACCTTTTCTCCAACCCCACCGTCGTCCAGTACTTCCTCGGCGGCCTCGGCGCCTTCCTGGGCCCGCTGTTCGGCGTGATCATGCTCGACTACTTCTGGATCAAGCGCGGCCGGATCGACGCCGACCAGCTCTTCAGCGCCGAGCCGGACTCCCCGTACTACTACCGCAAGGGCGTCAACCCCAAGGCCCTGTGGGCGTTCCTGCCCGCGGCGGCGGTCGCGGCGGTGCTCGCGCTGGTGAAGGACTTCGGCGCCGTGGCCCCGTACTCGTGGTTCATCGGGACCGCGCTCGCGGCCGGGCTGTACGCGGTGCTGTGCCGGCCGGAACGCGCGGCCGCCGAGCGGTCCGCCGTCGCCCAGCCCGCCACCGAGTCCGCCGTTGTGGAGGGCTGAGCGTGCGGATCGTCGTCACCAACTGCAATACGACGCAGGGGATGACCGAGGAGATCGTACGAGGTGCCCGGGCCGCCGCAGGCCCGGGCACCACCGTGACCGGGCTGACCCCCGCCTGGGGCCCCGAGTCCGCGGAGGGCTGGCTCGACAGCTACCTCTCCGCCGCCGCCGTCCTCGACACCCTGCGCACGTACGAGGAGCCGTACGACGCCGTCGTCATGGCCGGGTTCGGGGAGCACGGGCGGGAGGGCGCGCGGGAACTGGTGGACGTGCCCGTCGTCGACATCACCGAGGCCGCCGCCCACCTCGCGTGCCTGCTCGGGCGGCGGTACGGGGTCGTCACCACGCTGGAGCGGTCGTGCGGGCAGATCGAGGACAGCCTGGAGGTGGCGGGCGTGGGCCGCAACTGCGTCGCCGTCGTCGGTACGGGGGTGGGGGTGCTCGACCTGGGGGACCCGGTGCGCACGGAGGAGGCCTTCGTCGCCGCCGCCGAGCGTGCGCGGGACGCCGGGGCCGAGGTCCTGGTGCTCGGGTGCGCCGGGATGACGGGGTTGCAGCGGGCGGTGGGAGCGAAGCTCGGGCTGCCGGTGGTCGACGGGGTGGGGGCGGCGGTGAAGCTCGCCGAGTCGCTGGTGGAGTTGGGGCTGACGACCAGTCGGGTTGGGGGGTACGCGAAGCCGTTGCCCAAGCGTCGGGTGTGGGGCGGGCGGGGTTAGGGCGGGGTTCGGATGACTGTCGTAGGGCACAGGTTGAGGCCGGCCTGCGCCGTAAGACCGGCTCTGGCTTCGGGCCCTGGCTCGCGTCCGTGGGGAGGTCCTGAGGTCCGGGTGCGGCCTGGCTTCGCCTCCGAAAGCCGCCTTTTGGGCGCCTGTGAGTTGCAGGGCGACGCCGGTGAGGTGGCCCCGCGTCGGTGAGCCGGTTCCGGGCCGGTGAGGTGGCCGGGATGCGCGTGAGTTGGGCCGGAGTCGCGTGAGCCCCAAGGGTTGTATGACTTCGCCTCCGTCGGGGTGATCTTGTCGCGACCCGGCGAGGGACGACGGTGCGGTAGGCGGTGCATGCCTTCAGACTCCGGGAAACACGAGTCGCCGCCCGAACGGAGACAGCCCGTGCCCGGTCCGGGTCCCTTGCTGAGATCGTTCCTTGCCACCGCGCTGGTGGCGGTGTGCTGCGCGGCAGGGGCCGGGGGCGCGTCGGATGCCCGGTCCTTGGCCGTGGGGCTGGCGGGGGTTCGGGACGTGGGCCGGGCGGAGTCCGAAGCCGTCGGGTCGGCGGGGGTTCAGGACGTGGGCCGGGCAGGGACCGAAGCCGTAGGGCCGGCAGGGATTGAGGGTGTGGACCGGATGGGGACCGAAGCCGTTGGGCCGGAGGGGAGTCGGGACGCGGGCCGGGCAGGGACCGGGCCCGCAGATCAGGGTGCCCCGTTCTGGGTGAACCCGGAGTCCGGTGCCGCTCGGCAGGCCGCCGAGTACCGTCTCCTCGGCCGCACCGCCGACGCCCTCCTCATGGACCGCATCGCGACCAGACCGCAGGCCGAGTGGCTCGTCGGCGTCAGCCCCCGGATGACCGTCGAGGCCCGTACCACGGCCGCGGCCCGCGCCGGCCGCGTCGCGGTCCTCGTGGCGTACTACCTCCCGAACCGCGACTGCGGCCAGTACTCGAGCGGCGGTGCCGGGAGCGCCGCCGCCTACCGTGCGTGGGTCGACCAGTTCGCGGCGGGTCTCGGCGACCGGGATGCGTACGTGATCGTCGAACCGGACGCCGTCGCCCACGTGGTGGCGGGCTGTACGCAGGTCGTGGCGAGCGAGCGGTACGCCCTGCTCGCGTACGCCGTCGACCGGATCAAGCGGCAGCCGGGCGCCCGCGTCTACCTCGACGCGGGCAACTCCGCCTGGATTCCGCAGACGTCAAGGCTCGTCGCCCCGCTCACGGCGTCCGGGATCGCCCGCGCCGACGGGTTCGCGCTCAATGTCGCCAACTTCGAGACGAACGCGACCAGTTCGGCGTACGGCGAGGCGCTGTCGGCCCAACTCGGCGGCAAGCACTTCGTGATCGACACCAGCCGGAACGGCAACGGTCCCTACACCGGCACCGATGCCTGGTGCAATCCACCGGGCCGGGCTCTCGGCGTACCGCCGACCACCCGCACCGACGAGCCGCTGATCGACGCCTACCTGTGGATCAAACGCCCCGGCGAGTCGGACGGCACCTGCCGCGGCGGACCGGAGGCGGGGCAGTGGTGGCCGTCGTACGCACTGGAACTGGCCCGCAACGCACGCGGCTGAGCAGAGCGCGGGCGGTCTGGTCCCCGTTCAGTCCAGCACCACCGCCGTCGCGGTTATCTCCACCAGCTGGCCCGTGTAGCCGAGGCAGGCCACGCCGAGCAGGGTCGACGAGTGCGGGCCGACGCTGAGACCGGAGGCCTCGACGACGTCCCACACCGCGGAGAGCACCGCGGGCTCACCGCTCACGACGTACACGTCGGTCGACACGACGTGCGCGAAGTCGCTGCCGACCGCGCGCAGCTGCTCACCGAGGTTCGCGAGCACCTGCTCGGCCTGTCGTACGGGATCTCCCTCGCCGACAAGTTTCCCCTCGGCGTCCAACGGGACGGAACCGGCGAGAAAGGCGAGCTTCGTCCCCGCCTCGACGACGGACGCGTGGGAGTAGACGGGCGGCGGGAGGAGATGGGGGACGGTGACACGGTGGATCATGGGGCCTCCTGGAGGTTTCAGCGACCAGCCGACCAGCCGCGACCAGTTGATCAGCCGATCATCCGTGTCTCGGACGCCGACCGCATCCAGGTTTCGCCCCACCGCCCGTCCAAGGGCCCGCCCACGGACCGAAGCGCAAGACGCCACCGTCCGGACTGTACGTACCGTACGGGCGATACGGACCGTCCACTCGCCATCCCTCCTCCCGAGCCACACGCTCGAAGATCCCGATCTTGTACGCGAGCCCTTCCGGCTCCCCGATGTCGCACCACTGACTCGCCCTGGCCCACTCCTCCTCTCCCCGGGCCAACGGACGCCCCCGCACGGCGAGATGCAGAGCGAGCGTCGCCCGCGCGTAGTGCCGCAGGCGTACGGTGTCACGCTCGTCCTGCGTGCGTACGTACTCCTCGGTCTCCCGCAGCCGAAGCCGCCCGCCCTCGTGCCCGGCCACGAGGAGCGGGGCGAACTCGCCCGGGCCGGAGGCGTAGGAGCCGTGGCGCGCCGTGAGGAAAGCCAACTCGTCCTCGGTCTCCCGGACCTCGTACCGGGGGAGGTACGACAGCCGGGCGAACCCCAGGGCGTGCTTCCACGAGGTGACCCACAGCCCGCGTTCGAGGTAGTAGCGGACGGACTTCTGCCAGGTCCAGTACGCGTCCAGGCGGAACCCGTGCAGCCCTTCCGCGAGGCACGCCTCGTACAGGGTGTCCAGCACCGTCGAGGCGAGCCCCCGCCGTCGGGCGACCGGGTGGACGTACAACGACCAGACCGGCAGCGCACCGGCGCCCACGGGCCAGGTGCCGACGGCGACGGTACCCAGGGGGCCGGTGGTGCGGCCGCCGCCTCCGTACTCCGCCCGGATCCAATACGGCCTCAGATACTCGTCGTCGAACTCGTACATCCTTCCGTGCGCCCCCAGCCGGACCCGTAACTCCCTCTCGCGCGTGCTCGTGAGCGAGTCGGGGTCGACGCACTCGCCGAGGGCGCCCTCGGCGAGTGAGGCGAGGTCCCAGAGCCCGAACCGCCGCTGCTCGGCCGGGCCGACCGGGCGCAGGACGGGGCAGGACGAGAGACGTTCGTGCACGCGCAGGGCGTGATCATCTTGCATGGGCCGGAGCGTAAGGAGGTTCCGGGCCCAATTGCCCTGCTCTGCCGGGGACTTCATCGCGTACTTCACCAGGGCGGTGGACCAAGCCCTTGCTCACTCGCCCGCCTTTCGCACTCCTGTGCAAGGGGTGGGTACGCCTCGGCGATGGCCGCGCAGATCCGACTCCGCAACAGCGTCACGGCCTCGGCACGCCCGGACGACCGCCCGTGCCCCGGCAATCCGTCGAGGAGCTGGGCGTAGTGACTCATCCGATGCAGCAGGTAGTCGACCTTCCAGAGGTCGAGTGCGGAGCGGCCCCCGGGTTCGGTCTCAGCACTTGGCACCTTGACCTCGTCGACCGTGGTCCTCGCGGCCCGTCGCAGCTCCGCCTCCCTCCGCGCCCGGTGCTCGACGGCACGCAGCGCCAGCTTGCCCGGATCCAGCCGGGGCACGTCGATCGGCTCGGCCGTGATCCGCTCCAGCACCTCGTCCCGCCGCCGCTGCACCGCGGCCCGCACCTCCTCCGACCGCCGCGCCGAAGCCTCGGTCATCTCCCGGAACTCCTGGCTCCGTTCTGCCGCCTCGACCCGCTCGACGCGATACAGCCGCACCTGGGGTGCCGTCCTGAACTGCGCGTTGACACTCAGCCGGTCCGGCGCCCCGAGCAGCCGACGCACCGTCCCTCCGGTCCAACCACGCGCCCGCAACCCGGCCAACGACACATACCGCTGCCCGTCCTCCTCGTATCCGGCCATGGCCATCTCCCCCGTACCCACTCGCACTCGCTCACTTCGTCACGCTCTGTGACGACACAATTCATTGATAGCGGGTGCCACTGACAATCGCCGCGCTGCGGGCTCGCAGGCTACGGTTGGAATCCGGAAAGGTGAGGCAGGGCAGAAGACGAAGGGGGCCTGGTGGACACGGAGTTGACCGCACTGGCGGCGGCCGGGGCCACGGCGCTGGTGCAGCAGATGGTGACCGATGGGTGGACGCAGGTGCGGGACCGGGTCGTGGCTCTGTTCGCGCGGGGGAGGGAAGAGGAGGCCGTCCAGGGGGAGCTGGAGGAGTCCCGCGCCGATCTGGTCGCGGCGCAGGACTCCGGCGACGAGGAGGCCGTGGCCGACGTACAGGCCGAGTGGCGCAACCGTCTCCGCCGCACACTCCGCGCCGACCCGGAGGCCGCTGCGGAACTCCGCACCTTGCTGGACGAGTTGGCGCCCCCGGCCGACGATCAGGGCAAGGGAACCGCCCACAACCACAACACCATCAGCGGCGGCGTACAGCACGGCACCGTCATCCAGGCTCACACGGTCGGCGACCTGACGATCGGGTGACCGCGACGACGAGCGGGGACGGCTCGGCTCGTCCTGACCGGGAGGCCTCCGACCAGAGGGTGAGCTGGGAGGCGCCCGACCCCGCTTTCCTCGACCACGTGGCCGACCGCCTCGCCGCCCTCCCCACTGTCCGTGCCGTCGCCCTCGGAGGCTCCCGGGCAGAGGGCACCCACGGCCCGGACAGCGACTGGGACTTGGCGATCTACTACCGAGGTGCCTTCGACCCCGCCGACCTCCGGGCCCTCGGCTGGAAGGGTGAGGTCTCCGAGATCGGTGGCTGGGGCGGAGGAGTGTTCAACGGCGGCGCCTGGCTCACGATCGACGGGCGGCGCGTCGACGTCCACTACCGCGATCTCGATGTCGTCGAGCGTGAGCTGGCCGAGGCACAGGAGGGCCGCTTCCGGGTCGAGCCCCTCCTCTTCCACCTCGCCGGAATCCCCACCTACCTGCTCGTCGCCGAACTCGCCGTCAACCGTGTCCTGCGCGGCGAGTTGCCCCGCCCGGTCTCGTACCCGGAGAAGCTCCGCCACCGTGCCGCCGAGCGCTGGCACGGCACCGCCCGCGCCACCCTCGCCTACGCCAAGGCCAACCATGCGCCGAAGGGCCACCTCACGGAGGTCGCCGGGGCTATCGCCACGGCTGCCGTGCAGGCCGGGCATGGGGTGTTGGCGGGGCGAGGGGAGTGGGTGACGAACGAGAAGCGGTTGCTGGAGCGGGCGGGCTTGCGGGCGGTCGACGGCATCATCGGGAGGCTCCGCGCGGAACCGGAGGTGCTGCTGCGGGCGGTTTCCGAGGCAGAGGCGCTCTGTGAACCCCCTGATGCTTACTCCGAGCCCGTCTGAGGCTCAGCCGCCTGTCGGCTGTGCCCGCGAGGGCGCTGTCGGCTCCGGCTCTTCCACGTGTCGCCGCGGCCGCCCTGATCTGGGCGACCGTACCCATCTCACCGGGACGCACCACCTGATACTGGTCGAGGAGGAAGACGGGCACGCGTGCGAGTCGATCAGTTCGGCGATCTTCCGCTTGCCGGTGCGGTGCGAGGCGGGGGTGTAGCGGTTCGCCGATGTCTCCCGGATGCGGTGCGCCTCGTTCGCAGATCAGTACGGCGGCAGGTGTTCCCGGCCGACAGGCGCGATGAGCGGGCGCAGCTCGGCGACCGATTTCCGAAGCAGCAAAAGTAATTCCCCACAGGCACGACAGAATTCGTGTGGGTGGGGGCGTCTCCTGAAGAGGAAGCCCGTCGGGCCGCAATGACTACTTCTACGTCAGCTCGGTTGTTGTCCGCTGGTCCCGGAACAACCGAACCCAGGAACACCAGAATAAGGGGCGGGCCCTGGAGCCCGCCCCACCACTCCTGCCAGGTGCAGTTACTGAGGGTGGGTCGCTCGGTTGCGGCCCTCGCGACCGATTGCGTTCATAAAGAACCCGCCCATCGCGAAAACTGTCACACCCCCGAAACATCCACGCGCGCTCCCCACCCCGCCCCCGATCTACCGTGGAGACCACACCACCCCCGGCCACCGTCGCCCGAGGACACACCCCGCCCTCGTCCGAACAGGAGCCCCGTGTCCCGCCCCGCGTCTGCCCTGCCTCCCTGGTTCGCCCATGCTCTGCGTGCGCAAAGGGGGCCGGTGCCATGGAGTGCCGTGACGAGGGGGGCGTTGGCGGCCGGGCCGCTGTTGCTCGTGGCGGTGCTGGTCGGGCAGAGCACTGTGGGAGTCGTCGCGGCGCTCGGGGCCATGCTGGCCGGGATCAATGATCGGCCGGGGAGCCGGAGGGGGGCGGTCCAGCGGCTCGGGGTGCCGGCGCTTGCGGGGGCCGCGGGGCTGGTCGTCGGGACGTATGCCGGGCACTACACCGGGGCTGTCGTGCTCACGCTGCTGCTCACCCTGCTCGGGCTGCTCGCCGGGAGTGTCAGTGCCATGGGACCTGTTGCCTCCGGTGCCGGGACCCAGCTGCTCGTCGCGGCCGCCATCGGGGCGGGGATGCCCTTGCCCGAGAGCGGGTGGGAGCGGGCGCTCGCTTTTGCCGGCGGGGCCGGGTGGCTGCTTGCCCTGCGGCTGGTGCTGCCCACGCCCGGTGCCGTCGCCGGGGACTTCCGGTTCGACGGGGAGCGGGATGCCGTAGCGGCGGTGTACGACGCGATCGCCGGACTCCTCGATGCCGCCGGTACGGCGGAAGCCACCGGGCGGCGCGCCGCCCTCACCGCCGCGCTCGATCACGCGCAGGACGCGCTCGCCGGGCCCCGGCTGCGGCGGTACGCCAGTTCCGCGGCCGAGCGGCGGCTGCACGCGCAGTACGCGGCCGCGTTGCCGCTCGCGGAGGCGGCGACCGCGTTGGCGTGGGACGGGGAGGCCGTATCGGGGCGGACCGCTGAAGGGCCCCGGCGGCTTGCCGCGGCCGTGCGGTGGAACGCGGCCACCGGGCCGTTGCCCGCGCCGAGCCGGTCGGCTCCCGCGTTGCGGGCCCTCGATGACGCCCTTCTCCATGCCGCCGACGCGTTCGACCGTGGCGGGGATCCACGGCGCCTGCCCGCCCGGCGTCGTACCGTCGCGTCACTCGTCCGTGTCGCCCTCGGGTCCGGAGGGCGGGAGTACGGGCTGCGGGTCGCCCTGTCCTTCGGGGCCGGCGCGGCCGTCGCGCAGGCTCTGCACCATGTGCATTGGTACTGGCTGCCAGCCACCGCCGTCTTCCTGGTCAAGCCCGACCTCGGGCCGCTCGCCTCGCGCGTGCTGAACCGGGCGGCGGGGACCGTGCTGGGTGCCCTCGTTTTCGCCGGGTTCGCTGCCGTGCTGCCCCGCCCGGAGGGGCTCATCGCGCTGGTCGCCCTCAGCGGTGCGCTCATTCCCGTCGCCACGCGGCACTTCGCCGCCCAGACCGCCGTCGTCACCGTGCTCGTGCTCGCCCTCGTCATGGTCGGCGGGGAGCCGGAGGCATCCTGGAGCCGGATCGGGGAGACGCTGCTCGCGTGCGCGATCGTGCTGCTCGTGGGGCATCTGCCGATGCCGGGACAGCGGGGCGGGGGAGTACGGGCGCGGCTCGACCGGGCCATGGACGCGGCCCACGCGTACCTCACGCACGTCCTCAACGAGTCCCACCTCGCCGACGGCGACTCGCACCTGGCCGACAACGACTCGGACGACCGCGCCGCCCGTTGGGCCCTCCGCCGAGAGGCCTACCGCACGCTCGCCGAGGCCCGTACGGCGACAGCCCTCGCCTCGGCCGAGCTGCCCGCCCTCGCCCGGCACACCGAGGGCACGAGCGAGGTCGCGGCCACGCTCGAACGCCTCGTCGACACGACCACCGCGTGCGCCGTCCATCTCGACGACACGGGGCGGCTCACACCGGGGTACGTCAAGCGCCTCACGGAGCTTCTGGACGAGCTCGCCGAGCGGAGGGAGCGGGCGGGGGTCGGTACGCCCACCGAAGAGAACGATCTGCCTGGGCTGCGGGCAGCGATTTAGGGGGCGGGCAGGAAGCGGGTCAGGGACAGCCCGGCCGAGCCTTCCCTACACCCGCACCCACACCGGCGCGTGATCCGATCCCGGCGCACCCCTCCGCCGCTTCGGGTCCGCACCCACCGACGGCAGCCGTGGAGCGCCTCCGCCCGGCAGCCCCGTACCCGCGGCCGTGACACGGTGGACCAGGCGGTGGCTCACCAGTATGTGGTCGATCAGTTCGCGGCGGCCGGAGTTGATGCGGGAGAAGCGCTGCTCGGCGGGTATCAGCGGGGCCACGTTCCACAGGCGGGTCGCGTCGCCCTTGTCGGGGTGGTCGAAGCCCGGTGTGCCGATCTCCGATCCGGGCGGGCCGAGCAGTATCTGGGTGGTCGCCGCCCGCACCTCGTCGTTGAGATCGCCCAGCACCACCACGGACCGCGCACGGCCGTCGCCGGCCAGCAACTCGTCCGCCAGCGCGCGCAGCGCCGTTGCCTCGGCGGCCCGGCGATAGAGGGCGTACGCGCCGAAGCGGGCCCGTTCGCCCTCGTCGCGGGGGTGGAAGCGGCCGTTCGGGTACGACAGCAGCTTGGACTTCAGATGGCAGACGGCCACCCGTACGATCTCCGGCGCCGCGTCCCCACCCCCGTTCCCGTCCTCGTCCCCGTTCCCGTCCCCGTCCTCGAACTCCACCGCCAGGAAGCCGCGGCCCGACCGGGACACCGACTCGCCCGCGTCGTCGGCCTGCACCGGGCGCAGCTTCTCCGGGAACGCGTCCGTGTCGGCCAGCACCTCGAACGGCCGGCGGCTGAGGAACCCGACCCGGATGCCCCGGCCGTCCGCCTTTCGCGAGGTCGCGACGTGCCACTCGCCGCCCAGCATTACGGCCAGGTCGCGGAACGCCTCCACGTCCCCGACCTCCTGCACGCCGAGCAGGGTCGGATCGAGCTCGGTGACGACGGCGGCCAGGGCGGCGAGCTTCGTCTCGTACGCTGCCTTGTCCTTCGGCCCGAAGGGGCCGCCGGGCCGGTACAGGTTCTCCAGGTTCCAGGTGCCGAGGAGCATGCCGGGCTCTTTCCAGGAGGGGGCGGTGGTGCCGCCAGAGTGCCCGCGGAACCGCCGCCGCGGCAGGGCCGGGACGGGGGATGTCCGGTTGACGTCCCTCCGGGGTAGGACGACGCCCTACGGTGGCAGAGTGACCTCATCCACCGCTGATCTCATCATCACCGGATGCACCGCCCTCGTGCACGACGAGCACGAGGAGATCGGATTCGTCGAGGACGCCACGATCGTCGTACGCGACGGCGTGATCGAGAGCGTCGGGCCCCCGGCGGAGACGGCGGAGACGGCGGAGCCACGGGACGCCGTCGAACGCATCGACGGCCGCGGCCAGGTCGCCCTGCCCGGCTTCGTCAACTGCCATACGCACGCTCCGATGGTGGCCCTGCGCGGTATCGCCGAGGACGTGCCGGCCGAGGAGTGGTTCAACGACATCGTCTGGCCCGTCGAGTCCAACCTCACGCCGAAGGACGTGGAGTTGGGCGCGCGCCTCGCCTGCGCGGAGATGATCCGCGGCGGGGTCACCTGTTTCGCCGACCACTACTTCGCGATGGACAGGGTCGCCGCCGTCGTCGCCGAGAGCGGAATGCGCGCGCACCTGGGGGAAGCGTTCTTCTCCTCGCAGGGACCCGAAGGCCGGGAGAAGTCACTGGAGTTCGCGCTACGGCACCGGGGCGCGGCCGGTGGCCGTATCACCACCGCGCTCGCCCCGCACGCCCCGTACACCGTCGACGACGCCGACCTCGCCGCGACCGCCGAACTCGCCCGCGCACACGGCCTGCCCGTGCACCTCCACGCCTCGGAGAGCCGCGACCAGACCGACAACAGCCTCGCCCGGCACGGTGTCACGCCCATCGAGGTGCTGGAGCGCACCGGGCTGCTCGCCCTCGACGCGGGCGTGCTCATCGCGCACGGCACCGGCATCCTGGAGCGCGACCTGCCCGTCCTGGAGCGTGCGACGGGCCCGGTGGCCGTCGCGACCGCGCCCCGTACGTACCTGAAGTTCGCCTGGCCCACCACCCCGGTGCGCGCACTGCGCCGGATCGGCGTGCCCGTCGGACTCGCCACGGACGGAGCCGCCTCCAACAACTCCCTCGACGTGTGGGAGTCCATGGCGCTCACCGCCCTCGCGCAGAAGTCGGCCGAGGGCGACCCGCGCTGGCTGACCTCCCGTCAAGCCCTGCACCACGCCACGGTCCAGAGCGCGCGGACGGTGGGGCTGAGGGAGCGCGTCGGCAGCCTCGCGCCCGGCCGGCGGGCCGACATCGTCCTCGTGGACCTCACCGGCCCGCACACCCGGCCCGTCCACGACCTCGCCGCCACCCTCGTGCACAGCGCCCGCGCCGGTGACGTCCGCACCACCGTCGTCGACGGCCGCGTCCTCATGCGCGACCGCGAGCTGCTCACCGTCGATGTGCCGTCCACGGTGAGGGAGCTGGAGGAACGGCTCGCCGCGCTCACCGACCGCAGCCACGGCCGGCGCATCCAGGACTACGACAAACCGCCCGCGTAGGCCCCCACGAAGAGTCGGGAAACGTACAGCCCGCGCGAAGAGCCGGGAAACGTACCGCCCCCACGAAGAGTCCGGAAAAAGTCGGCGCCCCACCGATGAGTTCCGCTCCCCCCTCCGGTCCATCCCCAGAGAGCAGCCGTCGCAGGACCGGAGGACACACCATGACGCTTCCGCGGATCGTCCCGCCCGAGCAGTGGCACACCGCGCGCGAGGAACTGCTGGTGAAGGAGAAGGCCCTCACGCGCGCGCGTGATGCGCCTGGTAGAACGGACTGGCACGGCGGTGGCGCGCAAGGCCCTCACGCGCGCGCGTGATGCGCTGAACGCCGAGCGGCGGCGGCTGCCGATGGTCGAGATCGACAAGGAGTACGTCTTCGAGGGCGGCGACGGAAAGGCGACGCTGCTCGACCTCTTCCGGGATCGGCATCAACTCGTCGTGTACCACTTCATGTTCGCCCCGGAGTGGGACGCGGGCTGCCGCAGCTGCTCGGCGTTCCTCGACCAGATCGGGCATCCGGCCCACCTGCGCGCGCGGGGCACCGAGTTCGCCGCCGTGTCGCGGGCGCCGTACACGAAGATCCTTCCCTTCAAGGCCCGCATGGGCTGGACGGTGCCCTGGTACTCGTCATACGGCGACGACTTCAACGCCGACTTCCAGGTGTCGTTCGAGGGGGCCGGGGGCGAGACCGTCGAACGGCCGGGGGTGAGCTGCTTCCTGCGCGACCGGGAGCGGGTCTTCCACACGTACTCGACGTACGAGCGCGGCCTCGACGGGCTCGGCTCCACGACCAGCCTGCTGGACCTCACCGCCCTGGGGCGGCAGGAGGAATGGGAGGAGCCCCGGGGACGCGCCTCGGCGCTGGGGGCACCGGCGGGCAGTGAGCGGATCCGGTACCACGACGAATACGAAAACTGACGCCGGTCGACACGGAACGTCACCGGACGGCTGCCGTTCTGAGAACTTCCTCACAATTCACCGTTGAACAAGTGTCAACTACGTCTCAGAACCGTCACTTCACGAGCCGTTCACCCCATGGAAGGCGTTTAACTCTACGAGGACAACGCGACATGGAGGTGCAAGGTGAACGGGCGAACGGTGCTGGAGCGTTTTCCCGCAGGCGGACCGCGCGGTTCCTGGCCGGCGGAGGAGTTCGCGCAGGCGCGCCGCCTGGAGGGGCAGGCCGCCGAGGTCGTCATGGACCTCTCGACGGACACGTTCCTGGTGATCGTCCGCGGGGCGGACATCACCGAATGACTCAGCCGGTCTCCTCGGCGGGCACCCGCACCGCGAACTGCTCCGCCTGCAGCGCGTACAGCTCCGCGTAGACGCCACCGGTGGCCAGGAGCTCGTCCGGGGTGCCGGACTCGACCAGGCGCCCCTGATCCAGGACGTGCACCAGGTCGGCGTGGCGGACCGACGCCAGCCGGTGGGTGATGAGGACGACCGTCTGGCCGGTGCCCGCCAGGGCGCGGATCTTCTCGAAGACCTCCAGCTCGGCCCGGGCGTCCATTTTTATCTATAGCTGTCAAGTATCGGTCCGAGTCCATTGGCACGGTTGCCTCCAGGCACGTTAGGCACGATCCGGGTCCCCCGTCACGGTCCAGCTGCGTCGGCCGCACTGAAGCCGGGCGAGTTCGACGAACCAGCGCCAACTGGGCATACGCCCCGGGCAGATACCCGCACGTCCCAAACCGTCGACCGGCTACACCACTCGGCGGGACACCATCCGGTCTACTGCTTCGACGCGGTCGCCGACGACGCCTGGACTACCTCCGGGTGGCCGACGACATCATCAGCTTGGTCGAGCAGGGGGCGGATCGCGCCATGATCCTTCAATGCTGGACGTCACCGCGGCTGTTCATGCGTCGCACTCAGGCGATCCCGCATCGCCTGCCACGCGCGTGGCGTGGTTGATGTGTGCAGGTCAGGAGTGGTCTTCGGCTCCCGCGACTGAAAGCTAAAGGAATTCGACTCCGGAGTACATGCACGTGAAGGGGAATGTCTTATTCTCCGGTGCCGTCGAAGTCGCGCTGTCCGGAAGACTGATCATTCCTACGAAAGGAGGCTCTCGGAATGGGAGTGAAACGGAAGGCGGGCTGGCTGCTTGTCGCCGGCATGGCCTTGGGCGCCGGAATTTTCGCTGCTCCGCAAGCGGCAGCAGATCCGGCCGACTGCAACGGCTTCAAGCCGACAATCACGTTGTCGAGCGACGCGAGACTTTCCGCCGGTATTACGGCGTTCTGCAGCGTCGACAAAAGTAGGTACTACCGTGGCGAAATCAAGTGGGACAAGAACTTCGCCCCGGATCCACTCACGTCGAGCTACACCGACCATGACTACGACGTGTACGACGCAAGTCACCGCACCTGCGACAGGCACAATACGCGTAAGTACTACTCGCGTGGCTTCTTCACGTCCGGCTCGGACTATCACGACTCAACTCACCGTGACCTGACCGTCGGATGCTGATGCGGAACCCGCAAAGGAGAAGCTCATGAGAGGTACACGAAAGATGGCCAGCGTCGTGGCGCTGTCTGTCGCGTCGTTCGGCCTGAGTGTCGGGGCCGCAACCGTGGCGGCGGCGGACCCGGCCGGTTGTGAGGCAACCAGGACAACGGTTGGCCTCACGGACAACGGACGGGTCTATGGCGAGGGCTTCGGCTCCTGCGACATCACGGCACTTCGCTACTTCCGGGCCGAAGTGAAGTGGGACAAGGCATGGGCGCCGGACCCGCTCACTGCTTCGAGGACGGTGTCCGGCAAGACGAACTGGCACGGATTCGTGGCCACTTGCGACAACGGCAACACCAGGGGGTATTACGGAAGGACCTTCTGGACTTCGGGAAGTGACTACCACGACTCGAATCCGCGGGACATTCGCGCCTGCTAGCGACTCCGGGGCGTGAATCTGGCCACCATGCAGAAAGGTAGTTGGAGAGTAGTGGAACCTGCAGTTTCGACGAAAGGCTTGGTCCAGCGATACGGCCGCAAGGTCGTCCTGAATGATTTAGACCTGGTGGTGCGAAGTGCAGGGATCACCGGGATCGTCGGACCGAACGGTGCAGGCAAGACAACACTGCTTTCCACTGTGGCTACCCTGATGCAGCCGGCGGGTGGGGAGCTGTCCATCATTGGACTGAACCCCACCCGCCGTCAGGAGCGGAAGGAAATACGCCGACGCAGCTCGTTCCTTCCACAGTCGTTCGGATACATCCCCAAATTTACTGTGAAGGAATTCGTAGGATACGCGGGGTGGCTCAAGGGAATACCATCCGCCCGGATGGATCAAGCAGTCAATGACGCCATCGAGTACGTCTCGCTGACCGAGAAGGCTGACCAGCCGATGGGGCGTCTGTCTGGCGGTATGATCCGGCGAGCCGGCATTGCCTCGGCTCTCGTCAACTCCCCGGAGATCCTCATCCTCGACGAGCCGACCGTCGGGCTGGATCCACGGCAGCGCCTGGACTTCCGCACCGTGATCAAGGGATTGGGGCAGACGAGCACTGTCCTCCTGAGCACCCACCTCATCGAGGACGTCGCCGCCACCTGCAAGGACGTTCTGGTGATTCAGGACGGGACGGTCAAGTTCAGCGGCGATACCAAGGAACTGGCGCAAGTTGGTGACGTGACCGGCGAAGGACAGTCCCCCCTCGAACGCGGTTATGCAGCCTTGATCGGAGAGGGTGAGCCGTCGTGAGAAGTGTGTTCTTCACCGAGGTTCGGCGCAGCCCCATGCTCTACGCCCTTCCGATCCTCATCTTCCTGTGCGGGATGGCTGCATGGCGCTCGCTCATCCCTGGCGTCAACACCTGGGATGCCAACTCCCTGGCAATCCTCAGCGGTATACAGTTGCTCGGCCCCGTCGCCGCTGGCATCTCCTGCTGGATCGCACAGCGCGAGCGGCAGCGGCGCCTCGCGTATCTTCGGATACTTTCTGATGACCGAAACGGTCTCGTGCCGGTCGTACAGTTAGCTTCTGCCGTGACGTGGACCGTCGGAGCCGTGCTCTTCGTCTATTCAGCACTAGCCATTCAGACGATCTACGTCGGTGGATACGGCAGTGTGTCTGTGAGCGCCCTCTTCTCAGCCTGCATGGGTGCAGCAGTCCACACGGCCTTCGGATACCTGGCCGGCTGGCTCATTCCACGCACTGTCGTCGCGCCGATCGTCGCGCTGGCCGCCTACGTGTATATCGTCCTTAACCTGGACTACCCGGGTTCTTGGTTCTATCTTCTCGCGCCGGTCACCAGTGAGCGCCCCAGCGTTTTCGTCGAGTGGCAGTCCCACCTCTTCCTCACGCAAGGCGCGTGGCTCGCATGCGTCTTGGTCCTTCTCGCTGCACTATGCGCCATCTCCAGCGTGCCCAGGAAGATCTACCTCGCGGCGGGCGGCACCAGCCTGGCGCTGGCTCTGTGTTTCGGCCTGATGCTGCAGTCTTATGACGGATACGTGTTCGCCGGTGGGTTCGCGCGCCCGGAACCGGTATGCAAGGGCCAGAGCCCGACGGTCTGTGTCCACCCTGCGTTCAAGGACTCGGCTCAACCCGTGAGCAACGCATTCCGCCAGTTGTCCGCACGCTTCGGAACGTCACCGCTGGCCTTCGACCGCCTCGAGCAGAGGGCCACAGGAGACTTCTCTCCCCTCCCCAAGGGAACCCTCAGAGTCACCCTTGACGATGAGGCACCCGGCTACATGGACCTCGCCCGCAGCTACTTCGTGACGGACTTGGTCGATCAGGCCGCGTGCAGCCGCAGGAAGGACATCGAGGGACGGGCTTACACAGAAGTCGTGAGCGCCTGGCTTCTCGACACCCAAATCCGCCTCCCCTCCCGGTTCCAGGACGCCGAGCAGAAATTCCAGAACACGACCGAAGAGAAGCGACGCAAGTGGTTCGGCAATCACGTCAACGACTTCAGAACGTGCGGACTGTCCTCCGAGAGCTTCGACACGGTCTCGTGATCCGCCTCGCCTCACGCAATTACCTGTCCTTTGTCCGGGCACGCAGCGTTGGAACCTCTCTCGCCGTCATCGCTGCCGTGAGCGCAGTTTCACTGCTGGCCGGCGAAAACCTCATCGACCTCCGCGTCGGAAGCGGCGCGGGAGTCCCGTATGCCACGCTCGCGCCGGCCATGTCGGGAAGTCTGATCGCGGCCTCTGCCCGCAGTGGCTTGTTCCGACAAGAACAGTTGGCCTCCAGAAACCTATGGGGCCCCCGCGCCGCCGTACTCCTCGGCATGGTCCTGTGGGCCGCGGCATGGGCAGCCATCGCCCAGCCGACGCTCCCGAACTCACCCGGGGACGTCGCCGCAGTCCGCAACGTCGTCGGCTTTACAGGACTGGGGCTGATCGCCAGCCGCATCGTCGGGGGCAGGCTCGCGTGGATCGCGCCGATCAGCATGGCGATCGCCGCGCTGACCTTGGCTAGTTCCAGCGGTCAGACTCGTGGAGCCGCGCTCGTATGGCCCCTGACCGCCGACGGCAACGTCACCGCAGCTCTCGTGGCTCTCACATTATTCGTGGTGGGTGCAGGCGTCGTCATCGTGCAGGGAACGCGCGAGCGGGAGATAGACGCTGAAGAGTGATGTCAGCAGGCTTCAGCCATTGTTCAGAGACCGGTAGACGGTGGACTCGACGCGGCAGAATACTGATCACATGCCCGAATTGATGTCAGAGGATGCGGTTAGAGACCTCGCACAGGCCCCTGCCGAAGCCCGATCCTTGCACCGCACCGAAGTCTTCCCCGTGCACGTGCTCCTCTGCGTCGCTCATCATGAGAGCGATGCGAGCAGCCTGCTGAAGGCCGCAGGAGTCGACTACTCAGCCCTGTATGCGGCACTGGCGGCCGGTCAACCGGCCGCCAAGCCGACCAATAAGCGAGAGCTCCCGTGGTCCAGCTCGATGGAGCACATCCTCCAGCTCTCCCAGAGCTACACCAAGAAGCACTTCACATCGAGCCACTTGCTGGCCCTGATCCTGGACAACGACAAGGACAGCGTCACGCTGCTGCGCGAGTGCGGCCTGAACGTCCAGGAATTCCGAGCCACGCTCTCTCAACGTTTGGGCGACGCCTGACTCAAGGTGGCGCCTGCCTACCGCTGGCCGATCGACGAAGTCGGCCGGATGCTGCGCGAGCCGGCGAGGAGGAGCGGTTCCGCCGAGGCCATCTGCTGATGCGCAAACAGTAGAATCCGGGCAGGCTGAGCCCGGTTCCACTGGATCGCCCCAAGGAACTACGCAAGGAGGTAGGTAGAGGGTTGCCCGGGGTGATGTCGGGCAACCTGCTGCTCCCAGGACGAAGACGGAACCGATGCCCGACTGTCAGTCGATGACGCTTCTCTGGTTCTCGGCGCGGATCATGCGTCTCAGGCTGGTGCGGGCTGCGTTGAGGTCCTCGCCGGTCTCGGCCAGGCGTCGTTCAAGGTTCTTGTTCACTTGGTTCAGTCCGTCGATTTCCGAGCGCAATTCGCGGTTCTGCCGGGTCAGTTCCTCCACCCTTGCGGTCAGGTCGGCGGAGCCCAGCTGGTCGAGTTGGTGACCGAGTTGCCGCTGGACGGCGGCCCGCGCCTGGGACAGTTCGGTTCGCAGCCGGGCATTGTCGGCGCGGGTGAGCTCCAGTTCGGTCTGCAGGCTGGCAGCGCCGACCGGCGGGTGTGCCTGCGTGGCCCTGGCCGCTTGGCGTTGCTGCCTGGTCCGGGCCGCCTCGATGTGCTCGCGCACGCCGTCAGCGTAGACGAGCCAGCTGGACACGCCGGCTGCCCTGGCCACCCCGGTGAACGTGATCAGGTCACCGCTGGTCAGCATGGCGTCCACGACGGCCACGACCTTGGCGCGCTTGGCCCGGCTGTCCTTGCGCCGGGCCTCGCGCAGCACCGCGCCTGGGGTGCGCGTGGCCGCCGTCATGCCGCACCTTCTTCCCGGTGGATCACTGTCAGGGGCAGCAGGGCGCGTCACTCGGCCGCGCGGGCCTTACGCAGGATCCGGCTGGCGTCCTCGATCTCCGCCCGCTGGTCGGTGGGGAGTTCGGCCAGGCGGCGGTGCATGGTGTCGGACACGTCCTTGAAGGCGTCGATCTGGTCGGTGAGGTTGCGCAGGACAAACGGTGCGGCGTCCATCGCGTCGGCGGTCTCGCGGTCGGCACGCAGCGCGTGCAAGTGCTCCTCGATGGCGGGCAGGTAGGAGGGGTCGGGGCGGTAGAAGCCGCAGCCGGCGCACTGGAACCGCAGTGCGCAACTCTTTCCGCCGGCCTTGACGTTGGTAGGCTCGGTGCAGTTGCCGTAGGGCACCGCTACGGATCGGGCCTCGTACGCGGTTGCGGAGGGCATCGGGGCGGGGCGTCCCGCCCGGTCCACGACCTGTAGCCGCAGAGTGTTCACCGCGGACCTCTTCCGTTCCAGGGAGATCTTGTAGTAGCCCATGGTCGTGTCGATGGACCGGTGATCCATCAGATCGCGCAGCACGTCGGGCCGCACCCCCGCGTCGGCGTGCCGCTGGGCGTAGGAGTGCCGGAACGCGTACGGGAACACCAGCGTCGAGTCGAACGGGAGCGGGAATCCGTCGAGACCGGGCATCTCGGAGTCCAACACAGGCAGGTGGTCCGCCCACGCGCGGATCGCCCGGGCCAGGTTGCCGGCCAGCAGGTGGTGCACCCCGGTGTCTTCGGAGATCGCGGGGAAGAGGTAGGACCGGCTGTGAGCCGGTCCGCCGATCTGCTGGCGGCGCTGCTGCCAGATCTGGATCGCGGTCGCGGTGGCCTTGGTGATCGGCAGTCGGCGGCGGTACCGCTTCTTCTTGTGGTTGTCCCAAACCAGGGTGAACTCCCCGCCTTCCGCCTCCAGACAGGCGGATTTGAGTGAGGTGACCTCGATGGGCCGCCGCCCGGTGTCGCGCAACACGGTGTAGGCGGTGCGGAACATCAGCTGCACGTCCTGCGGGGCCATCTCGCCGTAGGGGAAGCCGTTGCCCAGGCGGTCGAGGTGGGTGTCGAGCTGGGCGATGACCGACTCGGGGATCGCCTTGCCGATCTCGTCCTCGTTGTCCTCGTCGCCGGGAATACTGTGGGATTGCTGGCGGGCGAAGCCGCCGGCCATCCGGTCCAGCAGCCCGGCCCTGCGGCCGAAGTCGAGCATCTGGAAGAACTTCGCCAACAGGTCCCGGCGCACGGAGTTGGAGTACCGCTCACCGTCGGGCTTGCGCGAGTCCCTGAACCCTTCCACCACGGCGTCGATGTCCGTGAACGCCAACTCGGCCTCGTCCTGGCCGCCGCCGGGGCGAGCGTCCAGCGCCTGGGACGCCCGGACGCAGGAGTTCATCATCCGGTTCAGCGCGTAGCTGTCCGGATCGGTGGTCCGCGCCCAGGCCAGCACGCTCTCGCGCAGCCAGGGCTGGGAGATCCGGCCGAAGTCGATGGTGCCCTGGTTGTAGCGGCGCCCCGAGCGGCTGTAGCGGGAGGCTATCTTGGCAGTGACCGCGTCCCAGACTTCCGAATCCCGGGGCCCGTTGCCGCCCGCCTGCTCGTAGCCTGCCTGCACATGCCGGAAGAACTCCTTCACATGTGCTCGGGTGTTGTTCGAGGCCCGCTCCACCATGGCCAGCGCAGTGAGCCGGTCGACTTCGAGCAGGCTCCCGTACCCGGCAAAGGTCCGGGTCAGGTGGCGTACGCACTGGGTGTCGAGCTTGGCCCCGCGCTGATCCCGCTGCTGAACCGCGTAGAGAAACTCCAGCCGCAGCACTGGTGCCAACTGTCGCAGGGAGAACTGGTGTTGCAGCAGAAACGGGACCTGCCCCTCAGCCCACGAGGCCGCGTCCTGGCCCGCGTTGCCCGTCCGCGCGTCAGCGGTGCGGCGACGACGGTGGTACGCGCACAGCGGCAAGCCGGAGTCCTGGGCCGTCGGGCAGCCCGGCACCACACACATCGGGACCTCCTCCACCCCCACCCGGATATCAGCCGACGCGAGCCACGGGCCCGGATCGTCTCCGCCCAGTCCGCCCTTGCGCTTCCACTGCTGCCACAACGCGTAGTGGTCCTTGCACACGCCCCGCGCCGAGACCGGGTAACCGCAGCGCCGAGCATCCTGTCGCGCCTCGCAGCGCGCCGGGGACTGCCCGGACGTCGCGGCCATCCGCTGCGGGAGGTACTGACCGGCAAACGCTTCGGCGTCCAGGCCACTCACCGAGAGTGCCTTCACGCATCCGCTGCAGAAGCTGCGGGTGTGAACCACCGTCGAACACGCAGCTGTGCGGCAGAAGTTCGCGCGGGTACGGGGGTTGTTCGGATCTCCGGTGAACAGCAGGGCCTGCGGATCCCACTCCCCTGGGCGCCAGCCGGCGACGATGACGTCCTGCAGCCAGCAGGTCCAGGACGCCAGGTCCACACCTGCGAACAGAGCAGGGGTGTCGTCGCGAATCAGCGCGAGGGTCATCGGCGAGCTCCCTGGGCCGCACCGACGCGCTCGACGGCATCCCGCAGATCCGTGTCGCTGGCGTGCAGGTACGGGTCCATCGACGAGGCCGAGGCGTGGCCCATCAGGGTCTGGACCACGTCGCGGTCCACCCCGGCACGCACCCAGCGGGTGGCGGCGGAGTGCCGCAGCATGTGCGGACGCGCCGTGAAGCCGACCTTCCTGGCCAGCCGGTCGAACAGATCCTTCGCCGAGGCATAGGTCATCGCCCGCCCCAGCGGCCCGCGGAAGAGGTTGACGAAGACCATCTCGCAGTCCTCCGCCTCCCTGACGCCCCCACGCTCATGGAGGTAGTCGGCATACAGCGCCACCACCTCTTCATTGACCGGGATCGACCGCGAGACCCGGGACTTCGCCAACGCCCCGTTGGGATTGCGTCGCCGCCGCACATGCACATGAGGCCCAGTCACCTGGCAGCCGAGCGCACCGGAATGCGACAGCAGGTGCATGTCCTCACGCCGCAGCCCCAGTGCCTCCCCGATCCGCATCCCCGTGCAACTCAACAGTCCCACCAGGAAGCGGTCCCGAGCCCGGCGTGTGGCCGCGACCAGCAGGTCGACCTGCTCGCCGGTCAGCCACTCGTAGCCTTCCACCGCGACCGCGTATTTCAAGTTCCTCGCCCGCACCGTGCGGAACTGGCCGTCCTCGCCCGGGTCGTAGCCCGCGGGGAGGTAGGACAGGCGCCTCGGCTCCGACAATGACGCGGAGATCTGCGTCGGAACCCAGCCGTTCCGAGCCCCGAACCGGAGAAATTCACACACCGTGGTCATCACGGCGTTCGCGGTCGACTCCCGCCGATACCGCGCCTCTATCGCAGGCCCTCGCCCGCGCGGCGGCAGCGGCTCCGCCACCAGCCAGCGCAGGAACCTCCCCAGATCCAGCATTCCTGCCTGGGACCAGTCCACGCCGTGCTCGGCGCACCAGCAGAGGTACAGCGCGACCCTGCCCGCATACACCCGCTCCGTGTTCGGCGAGCGCCCAGCCGACCTCAGCTCCGCGAGGAACGACGACGCTTCCATGTGCAGGGCGAACGCCTCGTCCACGACCACCCACGCCACCGACTCATCAACTGGCGAGACAGCCCGTTCCGCCCTGTACTTTCCGATCATGATCACGAACGTACCTGACATACCTATGACCCCTCAGATACTGCTGAGGCAACGGGCCCCACCGCGGGACCTCTCGTGTGCCTCGCAACCTGCAGGACCTATAGATATCGAGGGCGGCCGTCGGCTCGTCCACGATCAGGATGTGCCCACGCCGGTACGCGGCCCGCGCGATGCCCAGCCGCTGCCACTGGCCGCCCGACAGCTCGTGCCCGCCGCTGAAGCCGCGGGCCAGCAGGGTGTCGAAGCCGCGTGGCAGGTCGGCGACCACGTCCTGGGCCCCGGCCTCGCCGACCGACGTGGAGAGGCGCTCGTCGGTCAGGGGCGCCGAGGGGCGGCCGATCGAGACGTTCACGCGGGCCGTGAAGGGCCACCGTTTGAAGTCCTGGGCGACCATCGCGACGCGCTCGGCGAGCTGCCGCCGGTCGGCGGTCGCCGCGTCCACGTCGTCCCACAGAATCCGGCCCCGGTCCGGCGCGTACAGTCCGGCCAGCAGCTTGACCAGGGTCGTCTTGCCCGAGCCGTTCTCCCCGACGAGCGCGACGATCTTGCCCAGCGGCACGCTCAACGACACGTCGTCCAGCGCGGGCCGGGCCGCCTTGCCCGGATAGGTGAACGTGACGTTCTCCAGGCGGATCTCGCGCGGCTCGACGGGCAGCGGGGCGCCGCCCTCGGGGATCGCGCGCTCGGCCGCCTCGACGTACAGGCGCTGCAGATCGCCCACGAACAGCGCCTCCTCGTGCAGGGCGTTGAGCTCCAGGACGAGTGTGTCGAGGCTCCCCGAGCCCGTGCGGATCGCGATGACCGCCGTACCCGCCACGGAGAGCGCCATCGCACCCGCGAGCAGCAGACCGCCGAGGGTCGCGTACGTCGCCACCGTGGCGAGCCCCGTCCAGGCCGCCGCGATCAGGCCGGTACGGGCCGCGAGCCGGGCGAGCCGCGCCTGCTCCGCCTCGGCGGTCTCCGACATCGCGCGGAAGTGGCGCAGCAGGAACGGGCCGACACCGTGCACCCGGATCTCCGGGGCCGCCTTCGGCTCGGTCAGCAGGTCGCTGATCAGGCGCCCCGCGCGCGCGTGCTGCACCCAGGCGTGGAAGGACTGGTAGCGGCGGCGGGCGTTGGTGAGCGAGCTCCAGGCGCTCGGCAGGGTCATGGTCATCAGGAGCGGCAGCAGGGCCGGGTGCAGCACGGTCAGCACGCCCGCCGCGGCGATCAGCGAGATCATCGCGTTCACCACGCGCGCGGAGTACGCGATCATGCGGCGCGCCGACGCGGCGCCGTACCTCGCCGTGTCCAGGAGTTTGTGGAACGCGTCGTCCTCGATCGCCGACAGCTCCACGGCCGCCGCCCGCTCCAGATACAGCTCGGTCGCCACGCGCTCCACCTTCGGCTCCAGCAGGCCGGTGGCGTACGTCGAGGCGGCCCGCAGCAGCGCGGCCAGCAGCAGCACGACGGCGACCGTGACGAGGGCGGGGAGGGAGCCCCGTAACCGGTCCTCGACGGGACCCCCCGACAGCAGCCGGGCCAGGACCGCGTTGACCGCCAGCAGGTTCACCGCCTGGGCCGCGCCCCGGCCGATCTCGGCGCCCAGCACGATGCGGGCGGCGCGCCGGTCGGCCTGCCAGGCGAGCCGGAAACTGGACGCGAGCATCGACGGCAGCCGCCGTACCATCGCGCGGAAGTTCAGCTCCAGGAACGCGTCCGCGTGCTGCGACCAGCCCGTGTCGTACCGCAGCGGGCCGCCGAAGAGCAGCCGCTCGGACGCGGAGGGTTCCGGCTTACGGCTCTTGTCCCCCTTGCGGCCCTTGTTTCCCGCATACGCCTGCCCCACCGCTCGCCCTCCCCGGCTGTCCGCGAACCGTCACTATCGCGGGGCGGTCGGCCCGAAGGGCAGGGCGCGCGATCGACTTACCAGGACCGACCGGAGTACGCCGGGCGCTCACCCGCCGTACGGGTGGCACTCCCGTGTGACCCCTGACGCGCTGACCGGGCGCCCCTTCAGGCACTGATTACTGGGCACCCGTTCAGGCGCTGACCGGGCGTGACCAGACCGGTGTGGTCCCCGTCACCCGGCACACGGCCAGGTAGAGGGGGATCGGCGGGGTGTAGGGGATCGTTCCGGTCGGCCGGTGGATGAGGCGGGGGTCGGCGGGCAGGTCGGGGAGGAGGGTGCCCGTGGTGTAGTGGGCGGGCCGGGGCCATTCCAGGGCGTAGTCGGAGTCGGACGGGACCAGCCACCACCAGTGCGTGCCGTCGGCGTAGACGCAGCCCACGCGCGGCAGACGCGGCAGGACCAGGGAGCCGAAGTGGGCGGGAACCGCGACCGCGTCGCAGCCCATGGGGGCGGTCATGCCCTCGGGGATGAGCAGGCGCCGGGGGCCTTCGGGCGTCCGCCGGTCGTGGCGCAGACGGACCAGGGTGTCGAGGCACATCACGGATGCTCTGCCGCCCGTTCCCGGTACGGCCGCTCCTGCTGACGCCCTCACGCCCATGCGGCCCCCGTCCCGGTGCGATAGGACGATTCCGTCCCCGTACTGTCGCCCTCGCCCTCCGGCGGTGGCTTCTTCGCGCCCCAGCCCAGATCGGACCGGGCGGGTGCGCCGCTCAGGTCGGATCGAGTCAGTGCGCCGCTCAGATCGGACCGGGCCGGTGCGCCGCCCGGATCGGACCGGGCCGGTGCGCCGCCCGGATCGGATCGAGTCGGTGCGCCGCCCGCATCGGACGGGGAGGGTGTGCGCCCCGCTCCGGTCGGCGTGCGCCCCCGATGGGCTTGGGCCGGTGTGTGCCCCAAACCGGACCGGGCCGCCGTGTCCGGGCCGCCGTCATCCGCCGTACGGGGCAGATCCGCCCAGACCAGCAGCCCGGACCCGGCGTCCTGGGCGCCCCAGGCATGGCACATGGCCGCCACGAGAAGCAGTCCCCTCCCGTGCTCCTCCTCGGGCCGCTGCGACGAGGGGTGCGGCTCACCTGGAGCGCACCCCTCGTCACGTACGGCTATCCGCACCAGGTCGTCGCCGTCGTGCAGCTCGCAGACGACCCGGCGGCCGGCCGCGTGCACGATGGCGTTGGTGACCAGTTCGGAGACGACCAGAGCGGCCGTGTCGCAGGTGTTCTCACAGACCGCCCAGGTGGACAGCCGGGCACGCGTCATCCGCCGGGCCTGTGCGACAGAACCCGGGTGCGCGGCCAGCTCGAAGCGAAACCGGCGCTCGCTGTCCGCGCCGGGGCGTACCCCGGCGGCCGGACCGGGAGCGAACCGGCCTGCGACGGCTTCTGTTCCTAACGGAGCGGGCGGAATCACGCTTGCCACTATCTCCCCGGAGTGAACACTTGGCAAGTGTCACTCTGAAAATTGCAGAGTGCTGTATGACTCTCTGAACCGCCGTGGCACACTGCTCGCAACAGCACGTCGCGCGGCGCCCCGTCGGATCCCTGCGTCGAGTTCCCCCGCGGGGCTCCCCAGGGCTCCGCAGGGCGCCGCCGGGCTGTCAGGACCGGATGGAGGTGCGAGATGAGCGAACCGCGGTCCGCGCCGACGGTCGGCCAGGTCGTCCTCGGCCGACGCCTGCTGGACCTGCGGGAACGCGCGGGACTCAAGCGTGAGGAGGCCGCGCGCATCCTGCGTGTCGCCCCCGCCACGGTCCGCCGCATGGAGATGGCCGAGGTCTCTTTCAAGATCCCGTACGTCCAGTTGCTGCTGAAGGCGTACGGCGTCGGCGACGAGGAGGCCGAGGCCTTCGTCCGGCTGGCCGAGGAGGCCAACAAGCCCGGCTGGTGGCAGCGGTTCCACGATGTCCTGCCCGGCTGGTTCTCGATGCACGTCAGCCTGGAGGGCGCGGCCGCCCTCATCCGGTCGTACGAGCCCCACTTCGTCCCCGGACTGCTCCAGACGGAGGACTACGCGCGTGGCGTGCTGAAGTCGGGCGCCGTCGGCCAGACCAGGCCCGACGACATCGAGCGCCTCGTCGCGCTGCGCATGCAACGCCAGGAACTGCTCACTCGGGAGGATGCGCCCCGGGTGTGGATGGTGATGGACGAGACCGCCCTGCGCCGCCCGGTCGGCGGCCCGGAGGTGATGCGCGCCCAGATCGACAAACTGCTCGAAGCCATGAAGCTGCCGAACGTGACGCTGCAGGTCGCCCCGTTCTCGGTGGGGCCGCACCCCGGCACGTACGGCCCCTTCGTGCTCTTCCGATTCGCCATGCCGGAGCTCCCGGACATGGTCTACAGCGAGTACCTGACCGGCGCCGTCTACCTGGACGCGCGCCCCGAGGTGGCGACCCACCTCGAGGTCATGGACCGCATGGCGGCTCAGGCCGCTACGGCACAACGCACGAAGGAGATCCTCCGGGATCTCCGCAAGGAGCTGTGAATGGATCGCATCATTCCGCGTATACGCGTCTACAACGGCATGCCCGCCCGCGAGCTGGGCAGCGAGGGTTGGCACAAGCCGTGGAGCGGCGGCAACGGCGGCAACTGCCTGGAGGCGATGAAGCTCTCCGACGGCCGGATAGCCGTACGCCAGTCCACCGACCCGGACGGACCGGCGCTGATCTACACGCCCGACGAGATGAACGCCTTCATCGCGGGTGCCAAGGCGGGGGAGGCCGACTTCCTGTTGTCCTGAGGCATTTGTTGATGGCTGAGCTGATTGTTAACTGCTGTTGGTGCTGGTGGTGACGGACGGAGACAAGGAGGTCCCCCGCCCACCACCGTGAGATGGGTGCGGTCCAGGCCGGTGTCCTCCAGGCAGCCGCGCAGCCGCGCAACCGCTTGCGGTCGTGGTCGGTGAGCGCGGGCCGTACGACCCCCGCGAACAGACCGTCGCCGAGGTCGCCCAGCGCGGCCCGCTTCAGCGGCATGGACGTCGAGTCCCGGCAGCGTTCCCAGAGTTGGTGCGCGGCGAGGGACTGCCGTTCGGCCGTCATGTTCTCGCCGCGCACGTCGACGCGTACGAGCACGGAGGTCGCCTCGGACGTGTCCGCCCGCTCCTCACGGTCTGGGTGAGCTCGGCGAGGCCGACGACGAGGGCGGTGAGCAGGACGGTACCGACCACCGTCGCGGCGGTCAGCCGGACCGTACGGCGGCGGGAGCCCGGCAGCGTCGGCCGGTCCTCCAGGTCGGCGAGTACGGCCGGATCGGGCGCGGCCAGCACGGACAGCCGCCCGGCGAGCCGGCGTTCGGCCGTGGGCCGGGCCGTGGCCGACGCGATCCGCTGCGCCACCCAGGCCAGCCCCGAGAGCAGGACGCCGGCGACCATGAGCACAGGCATGAAGACGTACGTGCGGCTCGCGGGGTCGTCCAGCCAGCGGAACCGGTCGTCGCCGGTCTCCTGCGGCTGCTGGAGCCGGGCAGGACGTCCTGCTGCCGCCGGTCGCTCTCACGTATCTGTTCCTCCAGCCGCGCCATCCGCCCCAGCAGCATGGACACGAAGAGCAGCACCTCCACGACCAGGAACAACACCCCGCACAGGATGGCCCGTTGCCACTGCCACCGGTAGAGATAGACGACGACGTACGTTCCCGGGCCGGCGGCGGCCGCGCCCGCGAAGACGTACGCGATGCGCTTCATCGCGCTTCCTCCGCCCCTACGGCCTCCGCCTGCACGGCGCCTGTCGTGCCGTCGACGATGAGGTGCGAGCCCGGCGGGAAGCGGCGCACCGCGTCGGCGGCGCCGACCACTGCGGGCAGGCCGAACTCCCGGGCCAGGACGGCGAGATGGGACAGTGGGCTGCCGGTCTGCGCGACCAGTCCCGCGAGGCCGGGCAGCAGCGGGGCGAGCGCGGGGTCGAAGGTGCGGACGACGAGCACGGCGTCGGCCGGCCGGGCTCCGGTGCCGTCCCAGGAAACGCCGGTCGCGCGTCCGCCGGAGACGCCCCGGCCGCCGTCGCCCGTGTGCCAGGTGCTCTTCTTCGGCTTCCCCGCCTTCCCCGCCTCCCCCCGGCTTCTCCGCCACGACGACACCGCCGTCCGCGAGCCGGAACATGTCCGGCAACGGCGCGGCCGGTGTGCGTGGCAGCCGCTCCTTGACGTCCCCGGGCAGCGGACCGCCCTCCAGTACGGCGGCGAACTCCTTCCAGCGAAGGAGCCCCACCTGCCCGGCATCCCCCAGCCCGTCGCGCACGGGCGGCCTGCGGGCTCCCTCGCGAACCAGTCGTACTTGCAACTCCTGCACCCAGCGGATACGCAGGCGCAGGGCTTCGCGGGGCGGGAGGGCGCCGAGGCTTGTGGGGGGGGGAGGAGGTCCGAGGGCTGTGTGGGTGGAGCTGACGCTTGTGTGGGGAGGGCCGAGGCTTGTGTGTGGGGGAGCTGACGCTTGTGGGCAGGGCCGAGGCTTGTGCGGGGAGAGCCGACGCTTGCGTGGGGAGAGCGCGTGAGGGACTCGCCCGCGCCGTCCTGGGGCCCGCTGTCGGTGTGCGGCAGCCGCGGTTCGCCCCGCAGGCTCGGTGCCGTCAGGGCCAGGACCACCGGCTCGATGGCCACCACGCGACGGTCGGACAGGCCCAGGGCGCGGGCGTCCGCGAAGGCGGCGAGGGCCGTACCGGCCGCCGTGGTGCCGGTCTCGGGGAGAAGGGCGCCCGCCAGGGCCTCCTGGGCGTGCAGCGAGACCAGGGTGGTGCGGTCCAGCGCAGAGTGGTGACCAGGGCGGCGCTCGGGAGTTCGCTGGGCGCCGGTATCTCGGCGAGTCGGCGGTCGACGTCCGCCACCAGGTCGGTCGCCAGTCCCGGGAGCGCCGAGGCCAACCGGCCCAGCCGCCAGGCCGCGCCGAGTCTGCGGGCACCCGGCGCCGGGTTGAGCAGCGCCAGCCGGCGGTGCTTCGGCGGAACGGTGCCCAGTAGCCGCAGGTCCGCCGCGGCCCGCCCGCCGACCGCCGTGACGACCGGCACCGTCCGCAGCAGCCGCCGGGGCGCGGTGCCGCCGAGGTCGAGGGCGGTGGCGAGCCCTCGGGCCATGGGCGCCACCCACAGGTCCTCCTCCAGCGGCTCCAACGGGTCGGGCAGTGTCTCCGCCACAGGGCCGGGGCCGAGGAGCCGTGCCCCGCGCGCGGGCCGGGCCGCCATCGCCGTGATCGGGCGGCTCTGGAACAGCCACAGCCGCCCGTTCTCGTCGAAGCCGACTCGATGTCCTGGGGGCCACCGAAGACACGGCGGGCACGACGGGCGAGGCGGCGCAGGTCGGCGTGGGTGAGGAGTGGGTCGGTGCTGGTGCTGGTGCTGGTGTTGGTTCTGGTGTCGGTGTCGGTGTCGGCCGCAGTCTCGGTCCCGGTTCGGGGGCCGGGCGTCGGAGGGCCGAGTCGTTCGGAGCCCAACGGGCCGGTGCCGGGCTCCATCGCCCCCGGCGGTTCGGTGCGCAGCACGCGTCCGAGCCTGCTCAGCCAGTAGTTCGTGCCCGGCTGTTCACCGCTGACCAGCGTGTCGGGCCCGCCCCGCACCGCGCTCACCAGTATGCGGTCGTCCCGCCCCTCGACGGGGTCCGCGCCGAACATCACACCGCCGACGCGGGCCCTGAGCATCGGCTGCACCGGTACCGCCATGGGTGCCGCGGTGCCGTCGGGCCGGTGCGCCGAGTCGAGCACGGTCCGCACCGCCGTGCCGAACTCCGGCCATTCCCACACATCGAGCACGGAGGTGAACTGGCCCGTCTGGGACGAGTCCTGGGTGTCCTCGTGGGGCGAGGAGGACCGTACGACGAGCGGGCGGGTACCGCCGTCGGACAGGTCCTCCCAGGCGCGGCGCACGAAGTCGCGGCCGTCGTTCACTGGGTACGGGCGGTCATCGGCATCGTACGGATCGCGCGGATCGCGCGGATCGCGCGGATTGTATGGATCGTGCGAGATCACGAAGCCGGGTAGTACCGGGAGCCCGGCGCGCGCCGCGCGTGCGAGGTGTGCCGCCTTGGAACCGGCGAGTCGGGGGAGTAAGGCCGTCGACTGGGTCAAGGGGACGGCGTGGAAGCCGAGTCTGCCCTCGCCCTGGGGCTCTTCCCCGTCGCGCGCGTCTTCTCCGTGACGTTCGTCGAGCGTCCATCAAGCACCCTCCAGGACCGGCCGCCAACAGGGGGGACGCGCGGGGGTGGCCCTGCGACTGACGGCGGAACGAAGGATGGGGCGAATCGCGGCCGGACCGGAATACGGCGACGGCGACGACACGCCTCCTTCGGGCAATGATCCCACCTCCGTTGCGCTGTGCGTCAACCGGAGGACGCCTTTGAGCCAGGCGGACGTTGGCCGCCCGTTCGTCCTGGGACCCGGGGGACGGCTCCAGGAGGTCATTCCGGCGGCGGCAGCACCCCCGTCCCCGACGAGGAGCCCCGTCCATGGACGACATAGAAGGCCATCGTGGCCAGCGGGTGGAGGAACCCCGAGAGGCACTCCAGGACAATTCCTCGCCAACCACCCCTCGACAGTGGACCGCTCGGTCCCCGAGTACGGCCCCGACGTGCTTGCCGCCGTAGCGGAACCCCCCGTCGTAGTCGTCCTCCAGAATCACCCGGCCACGCGCACGTGCCAGGTACTCGGCGAGGGCACGGCGCAGCTCCACGCGTCCCGCGGGATCACAGGGCCCGAAGGCCTCCCTGCCTCCCTGGGCGTCTGCTGGAGCGCCCTGCGTTACGCGGTGTGTGGCCTGTGGGCGTCGCCGCCGTTCACGCCGTCATCGGCCGGTCGTACGGTCCGATCGGCGCCGGCAGCCGCGAGTCCGATCCGGTGAGATGGCGGTCCACGGCAGCGGCGACCGCCCGGCCCTCCGCGATCGCCCAGACGATGAGGGACTGCCCGCGGGCGGCGTCCCCGGCGGCGTACACGCCGGGGACGTTGGTCGCGAAGTCGGGCCCCCGGGCGATCGTGCCGCGTGCGTCGAGGCCGAGGCCGAGTTGGTCGATCAGCCCGTCGCCGCGGTCGGGGCCGGAGAAGCCGAGGGCGAGGAGGACGAGGTCGGCGGGGAGCGCGCGCCCCGTGCCCGACAGCGGGCGCCGGTCCGCGTCCACCTCGACCAGGTGCAGTGACCGCACATGCCCGTCCGCGTCCCCGGTGAAGCGGAGCGTCGACGCCGCGAAGAGCCGGGCGTCGGCGCTCGCCGCGGGCGCGCTCCGCAGATCGCGCGCCTCCTCGTGCGCCGCAGAGAGCCGGTAGATCTTCGGGTACGTCGGCCAGGGCTCGGCGTCCTCGTCGCGCTCGGCCTGCGGAAGCGGATAGATGTCGAGCTGCGTCACGGACGCGGCGCCCTCCCGCAGGGCCGTCCCCAGACAGTCGGCCCCGGTGTCACCGCCGCCGACGATCACGACATGCTTCCCGGCGGCGGACAGCGGCGAGACCTCCAGATCCCCCTCGCACACCCGGTCGGCCAGCGGCAGATACTCCATCGCCTGGTGGATGCCGTCCAACTCCCGCCCCGGCACGTCCAGTTCCCGCCAGGCGGTGGCCCCTGTGGCGATCACCACGGCGTCGTAGCGGGACCGCAGCTCCGCCGCCCCGATGTCCTCACCGATCGTGGTCGACGTACGGAACTTCGTCCCCTCGGCCCGCATCTGCTCCAGCCGCCGGTCCAGATGCCGCTTCTCCATCTTGAACGCGGGTATCCCGTACCGCAGCAACCCCCCGATCCGGTCCGCCCGTTCATACACGGCGACCGTGTGCCCGGCCCGCGTCAACTGCTGTGCCGCGGCCAGCCCGGTGGGCCCCGACCCGATCACCGCGACCGTCCGCCCGGTCAGCCGGTCCGGCGGCCGCGGGGGCGCGAAGCCCTCCTCCCAGGCCCGGTCGGCGATGGCCACCTCGACGTTCTTGATGGTGACCGCGGGCTGGTTGATCGCGAGCACGCAGCCCGCCTCGCACGGCGCGGGGCACAACCTCCCGGTGAACTCGGGGAAGTTGTTCGTGGCGTGCAGCCGGTCGCTCGCTGCCCGCCAGTCCTCGCGCGACACGAGGTCGTTCCACTCGGGGATCAAGTTCCCCAGCGGACAGGCCTCGTGGCAGAACGGGATCCCGCAGTCCATGCAGCGGTCGGCCTGCTTGCTGATGATCGGCAGCAGCCCTCCGGGAACGTACACCTCGTTCCAGTCCCGCACCCGCTCCTCGACGGGCCGGCGGGGGTACTCCTCGCGCGGGGTGGTGAGAAAACCCTTGGGATCGGCCATGGCCGTCTTCCCTCTACGTACGTGTACGGCTGGCTGGCTCGGCCGTGCGGCTTGCGGACCTCAGGCCGGTGGAACCAGGCCCCCGAGTGGGCACGAGGCCGTGCGCCGTCGGGCGGCACTCTCTTCCCGCCACGATACGTCGCGCTCGCCGCGTCCGCCTCAGGCGAGCGCCAGCACATACGAGACCGCCGCCGCTACCGCCGCGACCATCCGCACATGGTTCCACGCCGTCCACTCGCCCACGTACGACGGCCAGTAGGCGGCGGCCTCCGGCGTCCCCGGGTCCAGCCGGGCCAGGGCGTCGTTGCGCGGGATGTTGGCGGCCCGTGTGACCCCGAGCGAGCCGAACAGATACAGCCCGCTCCCCAGCAGCAGCTCCACCTTGCCCTCGTCCGGCCACACCACCAACGTCACCACGGTGATCGCCACGCACAGCACCGCCGTCCCGACGAACACGCCCAGAAAGGCGGGCGTCAGCGCCTTCACGTTGATCGCCTTCATCGCCGCGACGCCCTGCGCGGGCGGCAACGCGGCCAGCCCTCGCATCACAAATGTCGAGAACGCACAGAACACCCCCGCCACCAGCCCGGCCCCGACCACTCCCAGCACCGTCAGCACGAAATACGGCCCATCGATCATGTCGCCCCCCTTGGTCCTCCCCGATCCTCGAATCCGAAGATCCTCCATGGTCCTTCCCACCCACACCAGTGAAAACCGGGACGAGGGCAGTGACCATGGCCGAGATGCGCGAGGACATACGCGAGCGTCCAGGGCCTGGGCGCCGGTGCGGGATACGACCGGGACGCCGGTCAGGGCCGACTCACGGGGCCGGTGTGCGGTACGGCCGTGACCAGTCAGGCGGTACGGCCGTGACCAGTCAGGGCCGGCCCGCCGCCCGCCACTCCCGCAGCGTCGCCTCCACCGCCCCCGCGATCCGTCGCCGTGCCTCGTGCCGCGGCACACCGCTCATCCGCAACCGGTCGTACGGCGTGTTCCCATGCCGTACGGACGCGACGACCGCCGAGGTCACCTCACCCTCGGACAACGCCCGCCCCGCGGCGCTCCGCCCGACCCGGCCGCTCCCGCGCACCGAGGCATGCGCCGCGATCTCCTGGGCCCGGTCAGGGGGACACCCGGGGAACAGCCGCCGGATCTCCGCCGCGAACGCGGCCGTGAACCGCACGTCCTCCGCCGCCCGCCGCCTCGCGTCCCACACCCGGCGCCGGCGCCGAGCCTCGGCGTCCGCCAGGCACCGCGACTCGGCCCGCGCCAGCGCCGCCTCCTCGACCAGCACGCCTTGCCGCTCGTACCGGCTCTTCCGCCGGTTGAACCGCACGACCACCGCCGACAGCGAACTCTCCTCCCGCGACCGCCGGGTCAACGCCGTGTCGCCCCGTGGCAGGAACACCAGATGCCCCAGATCCGCACAGTCGAGACACCGCGGCACCCCCTCCTCCAGCACCAGCAGCGCGACCGGCCCGCCCCGGCACTCGGCACAGTGCTTCCTCCTGAGCGCTTGAACGACGACAAGTCCGGTACGGGCCGGGGGAGATGTGAGGGCTTCCACACACCTTTCATTCCCCGGTGCGGTGCCTGCTCAGCTACGGGCAACCGTGCCGGATGGGCGGCGCCCGCCTCCCGGAGAGCGAACACCGACACGCGCCCACCCGGGGCGGTACCGCCCCGGCCGTCGGTCTTCGCCCGGACGTGGCAGCACGACGACCCAGCCGTGTCGGCGCGGCACCATGGGCCGTGTGCGACTCGAAGCGATCACCTGGGAACGGCTCGGCGACCTCCTCGCGGATCGCGTGCTCGGCCTGAAGCCGGCCGACGGCAGCCCCTGGCCGCGCATCGCCTTCGACGGAGCTCCGGCCGCCCGCCCCGGCGACCTCGCCGAACGCGTCTCCGAGGCGCTGCGCATACGCGGCCGGCCCTCGCTCGTCGTCGGCACGGAGGGCTTTCTGCGGCCCGCCTCCGTCCGGCTCGAGTACGGCCACGAGGACCTGGAGGCGTACTACAACGGCTGGTTCGACACCGCCGCTCTCTGGCGCGAGGTCTTCGGCCCGCTCGAACCCGGTGGCACCGGCCGGGTCCTGCCCGACCTGTGGGACCCCGTCACCGACCGCGCCACCCGCAGCTCCTACGTCCAACTCCCGCCCGGCGGGCTCCTGTTGATGCATGGTCCGCTCCTCCTGAAGCACTGGTTCCCCTTCGATCTGACCGTCCACGTCCTCCTCTCCCCGGGAGCCCTTCGCCGCCGTACCCCCGAGACCGAGCACTGGACCCTCCCCGCCTTCGAGCGCTACGAGGCCGAGACGGACCCGGCCGCCACAGCCGACGTCCTGGTCCGCGCCGACGATCCCCGGCATCCGGCGTGGGGCGGCTGATCGTCTACAGAGCCCACACGGGCCTTGAGGGGCGACGGCTCGCCACCCACCAAAAAGCTTTTCTATGCACACGCATTTAAACTATGCTGCGGAACATGACGATCTCCTTCGACGATTCGGTCCGCGCGCTGCTCGACGCCAAGAACTTCGCCAGCGTCGCCACCCTCGGTCCCAGCGGCGCTCCCCAGAACTCGGTGGTCTGGATCAAGCGCGAGGGCGACACCGTCCTCTTCTCCTCGATCGCCGGCCGCCAGAAGGTCCGCAACCTTCAACGCGACCCGCGCATCAGCCTGTCGGTCTTCGATCTCATGAACCCCTACACCTCCGTCGAGATCCGCGGCACCGCCGAAATCCTCCCGGATGACAGCAAGCGCCTGCCGTACGACCTCTCGCACAAGTACCTCGGCATCGACCCTCCCGCGGAGAAGAACGACGAGGCGCGCGTGATCATCAGGGTCGTCCCGGAGAAGATCGTGGGCTTCTCCGCCTGAGACCGCTCGGCGGTGTCCTTCCGGGTGCGCTTCCCCGGGGACGCGACAAGAATGAAGGGCACCGGGACCAGCGGTGCGCCCCGCGCCGCGCCGGCCGTCCGGCACCGGGAGGTACTTCATGACCACTGCCGGAGACATCATGCACCGCGGTGCACAGTGGATCCCCGCACACGAAACCCTGGACCGCGCCGCCCAGCTGATGCGCGAGCTCAACGTGGGCGCCCTGCCCATCAGTGACGAGAACGAACGCCTCTGCGGCATCCTCACCGACCGCGACATCGTCGTCGGCTGCGTGGCCATGGGCCACGACCCGTCCCGTGTCACCGCGGGTGAGATGGCCAAGGGCACACCGCGCTGGATCGACGCGGGCGCCGACATCAGCGAGGTGCTCCAGGAAATGAAGGGGCACCAGATCCGCCGGCTTCCGGTGATCGAGAACAAGCGCCTCGTCGGCATGATCAGCGAGGCCGACATCGCCCAGCACCTGCCGGAGGACCAGATCGCCGACTGGGCCGAGAGCGTCTACGCGAAGGGCGCGTCACGCTGACCCGGTGGATCTCTCCTTCCCCGGCCGGCCTCGGCCGGGGAAGCGTCACAGCCAGCCGTTGCGCTTGAAGCCCCGGTACAGGATGAGACAGGCCGTGGCTATGACCACCCAGACCAGCGGATAGCCGAACCGCCAGCTCAGCTCGGGCATGAACTCGAAGTTCATGCCGTACACACCGGTGACCATGGTCGGTACGGCGATGAGCGCCGCCCACGCCGTGATCTTCCGCATGTCCTCGTTCTGCGCGACGCTGACCTGCGCGAGATGTGCCTGGAGAATCGAGTTGATCAGCTCGTCGAACGCGGCTATCTGCTCGGTTGCCCGCAGCAGGTGGTCGGAGACGTCCCGGAAGTAGGCCTGTATCTCCGGGTCGACCACCCGGATCGGTCGGGAGGCGAGCTCCTGGACCGGTCGGGAGAGAGGAGCCACCGCCCGCTTGAGCTCCAGGAGTTCACGCTTGAGCTGGTAGATGCGCCCCGGGTCGACGCGTGCGCCGTGCGCCGCGAACACATCCGTCTCGACCTCGTCGATGTCCTCCTGCACCGAGTCCGTGACCGTCAGATAGTCGTCCACCACATGGTCCGCGATCGCGTGCAGCACCGCGGCCGGCCCTTTGGCGAGCTGCTCGGGATTCGCCTCCAGTTCCTCCCGCAAAGGGCCCAGCGAACCGTGCCGACCGTGCCGCACCGTGATCACGAAGTCGCTGCCGAGGAAGACCATGATCTCGCCGGTGTTCACCACCTCGCTGGTCGCCGTCAGTTCCGTGTGCTCGACGTAGCAGACCGTCTTGAACACCGCGAACAACGTCTCGTCGTACCGCTCCAGCTTCGGGCGCTGATGGGCCTCGACCGCGTCCTCGACCGCCAGCGGATGCAGGCCGAACAACTCGGCGATACCCGCGAGCTCATGCTCTGTCGGCTCGTGCAGCCCCAGCCAGACGAAGCCGTCCTCGGTCTTGCGGACGCGCTCGACGGTGTCGACGAGGTCGCGTCCGCCGGGTACCCGGGCCCCTTCCTCGTACGCCACACAGTTGACCACCGCGGAGCCCAGCGGGGAGCGGGCCGGATGGCTCAGGTCCACGCGGGTGCGACGCCGTGTCAGTCGTGCCACCTTGCGGAGGGGGCCGACCTTCCTGAGGCCTGTCACCTTCCGCAGATTCCCTGCCATGGACATCTGGCTCTCCCCGTGTGGATCCCCTCGCGCCGCACTGTGCGCCGTGCCGCGGCCAGTCTGCCAGCAGGAAACAATCGGCGGGGAAGCCTGTGGGAACGGAATATTCCACTTCGCCTGTGCGCCTGAAGGGACTTCACTTGTGCGTCTGAAGGGACTTCATGGGCACATGCGAGCGGACTGCGGGAGCGTCGCCGTTCGGGGCAAGCGGGATAAATGGGATGATCGCGGCATGACGCGATCAGACGGGTATCTCCTCGACCACCGGCAGACCGAGGCGGGACAGCGCATCGACGCCTTCGCCGCCCTCTTCGACCCCACGACCTTCCGGCACATCGAGGGCTTCGGCATCGGATCGGGCTGGCGCTGCTGGGAGGTCGGCGCGGGCGGCACCTCGGTGACCTCCTGGCTCGCCAAGAAGGTCGGCCCGACCGGAAAGGTCGTCGCGACGGACATCGACACCTCGTGGGTGACCTCGCCCGTGCGCCCGCCGGTCGAGGTCCGCGTCCACGACGTGGGCGCCGAGGAGCCGCCGGGGGAGGGCTTCGATCTCGTGCACGCCCGGCTGGTCCTGGCCCATGTCCCGGACCGGGAACGGGCGTTGCGGTCGATGACCAAGGCCCTGCGCCCTGGTGGACGGCTCCTGATCGAGGAGGCCGACCCTTCCCTCCAGCCCCTGCTCTGCCCCGAGGAGTACGGCCCCGAACAGCAACTGGCGAACCGGCTCCGCCACGGCTGCCGCACCCTCCTCGCCGAGCGCGGCGCCGACCTCGCGTACGGCCGAAGGCTTCCGCGCCTGCTCCGCGAGTCCGGCCTGCGCCACGTGGGGGCCGACGCCTACTTCCCCGTCGCCTCCCCGGCCTGCGCCGCCCTGGAATCCGCGACGATCCGTCAGATCCGCGACGACCTCGTCTCCTCGGGCCTCGCCACCGACGAGGACATCGACCGCCACCTCGCCAACGTGGCCGCCGACGGCATGGACCTGACCACGGCACCGATGATCTCGGCCTGGGGGAGGAAGGCGTAGGAAGAAGGGGGCGGGAACCGCGGTCCACGAAGCACCGGCCGACGCCCACCCCGGACTCTCACCGGGCCGTCGGCGGCCTCCCGCCCACCTTCTCCACCGCCGACGCCCCCGCCCTGCACCCTGCCGCCGCCGCGTCCACGGCGTCCGCGCCCGTGAGCAGCGCGGCGAGGAACGCACCGGTGAAGGCGTCACCGGCCCCCGTGGTGTCGAGGGGCGCGGCGGGCGCCGCCGGGACACGCGCCTCGACGGCCCCCGAGCGGGCCACTAGGGCTCCGTCGGGGCCCTGCTTGGCGACCACCAGGGGGACGTGGCGGCTCAACTTGGCCGACGCGTCCGCCGGATCGGGCAGCCCGGTCAGCAGGTACGCCTCGTCACGGCTGGGCAGCAGCACGTCGACGCCCTCGGCGAGCGCGAGGAAACGGTCCACCCCCCACTTCGTGAGGAACCCCGCCGACGCCGGGTCCACGCTCACCGGCACCCCACGCGCGCGTGCCGCCTCCAGAGCCACCGCCACGAACGCCCGACTCGGCTCGCAGAAGAACAGGTAGCCCGACAGATGCAGCCGTGCGACCCCGTCGAGCAGCGCGTCCGACCAGTCACCTGGGTCGAGCAGCAGCGATGCCCCGCTGTCCGTGAGGAACGTGCGCTCGGCCGAAGCGCCCGTGTCCACCAGACAGATCACCGTTCCGGTCGGCGCCCGCGGATCGACGACGAGGTGCGGGCGTACTCCTGAGGCCGTCAGCTCCCGCTCGTGCCACACGGCCGCGTCCTCTCCCACCCGCCCGAGCAGCCGTACGTCCGCGCAGCCCTCATGTGCCGCCCAGCACGCCACGTTGGCGCCCGCGCCGCCCGGCAGCGTCCGGATGGCGGCCACCGTGTCGGTGCCCGCGGCGAGCGGCCCGCGATGCCGGGCGACGACATCGGTGATCACATCACCGGCGACGAGCAGTGCCCCGCCCGACCCGGCCACCTCGGTCACCCCCCGGACCAGGCGGCCGCGATCCGGCCCGCCAGCCGTACGTTCCCCCGTACCGCCGCCAGGTTCGCGCGCAGCGACGCGCCGTCGGTCTGCCGCACCAGATAGTCGAGCAGGAACGGCGTGACCGCCTGACCCGTGACGCCCTCCGCCTCGCACGCGTGCAGCGCGTCGGCGAGCACGCGCGCGTGAAGCCCGGGATCGAGCTGCTCCGCCTCGGGAACGGGGTTGGCGACGATGAGCGCCGCCTCCGGACCGCCGAGCGCGTCCTGCGCCCGCATGACCTCCGCGACCTCGCCCGGCGAACCGAGCGTCCAGTCCACCGGATGCCCCGAGTCGGACAGATAGAAGCCGGGGAAGCGCTCGGTGCCGTACCCGGCTACGGCGACGCCCAGAGTCTCCAGGCGTTGCAGCGTCGCCGGCACGTCCAGGATCGACTTCACGCCCGCGCACACCACCGTGATCCTGGTGCGCGCCAGCAGCCCCAGGTCGGCGGACTCGTCCTGGGTCACCGTCCACTCCCGGTGCACCCCGCCGAGCCCGCCCGTCGCGAACACCCGTACGCCCGCGAGGGCCGCCAGCAGCGCGGTCGCCGACACGGTGGTCGCGCCGCTCACCCCCGAGGCCACCGCGAGCGGCAGATCCCGGTGGCCCAGCTTGCGGATGCCGTCCTCGTTCGCGACCCGCTCCAACTGCTCCTTGTCCAGGCCGATATGGGGCCGTCCGTCGAGCACGGCGATCGTCGCCGGTACGGCGCCCTCCCGGCGTACGACGTCCTCCAGCTCCAGCGCCACCTGCAGGTTGCGCGGACGCGGCAGCCCATGCGCGATGATCGTGGACTCCAGGGCCACCACGGGTCGACGCGCGTCAAGCGCCTCGCGCACCTCTTCGGACACCACCAGCACGCGCTTGCCTCCTGTCTGTCGCTCTTCCCTCATCTCTGGCGGGCGGCGCACCCGGCCAAACCCTTGCGGCCTGTGGGGGACGCCACCAGCCTGGGGTGCATGACCGACAACACAACACGTCTCGACCATGTCGTCCTGTGGGTGCGGGACCCGGTGGCCTCGGCCGGCTTCTACGAGAAGACGCTCGGCATGGCACCCGTCAGGCTCACCGAATTCACCACGGGCGAGGCGCCGTTCCCTTCGGTGCGCGTCAACGACGAGACCATCCTCGACCTCATGCCGCTGGCCACGGCGGAGCACATGAAGATGCTCCCCGGTGCCGCCAAGAGCGCGGGACACCCGGTCAACCACGTCTGCCTGTCCCTGCCGGAGGACGACTTCCACGCGCTGCGCACCCACCTGGAGGAGCGCGACGTACCCGTGTCGGACTACTCGTACGACTCCTTCGGAGCCCGGGGCAAGGCCAGGCGCAGCTTCTACTTCCGCGACCCGGACGGCAACGTCTTCGAGGCACGGCATTACGAGTAATGGGGGAGGCGTTCCAAAGGGGGTGCCCGCGCGCGTGGGCACCCCCTTTTCCCCCGCGGCCTCAGACAGGCCGTACGCCGTCCAGCGCCCCGTGCGGGTTGAGCACATACTTGCGGCTGGCGCCCTGGTTGAGAACGACCGGCCGACGTTCTCGGATGCCACCCCCGGCCCGTCCTGGAGTTCGAGCGTCGGTAGCCGATGGTCCTGACCTCCGCCGCGCCCGGCTTGAGGGGCTTCGTGACTTCGGACGCCAGCGGCTGTGCGCATGGCGGAGTCTGCTGCCGCATACGGTTTCCGGCCACCCTCCGCGCGGGACACGTATCGCCTGCCGCCGTCACCGGCGGCGGGCACACCACCTCAGAACAACGGCTGCCTCAGAACAACGGCTCCGGGAGCACCCCTTCCAGCGCCAGCAGCTTCCGCTTGGTCTCCAGCCCGCCGCCGAATCCCCCGATGCCGCCGTCGCTCTCGACGACCCGATGGCACGGCACCACCACCGGCAGCGGGTTGGCCCCCATGGCCATGCCCACCGCCTGGGCCGCGCCGGGCTGCCCCACCCGCCGGGCGAGGTCGCCGTAGCCCACGACCGAGCCGTACGGAACGCCGGCGGCGAGTTCGCGCAGCACCTGGCGGTTGAAGCCGGATATCAGCGACCAGTCCAGCGGCAGCTCGAAATCGTGCTGCCGACCCGCGAAGTACGCCTCGACCTGGCGTATCGCCTCGGCCAGGAGCGGGAAACCGGGCGCCTCGACGGGCTCGGTCCCGAGCCGGGATGCGAGCCCGTCGAGCGCCTTGTCACGCACCGCGTCCGTGGCGTGGAACACCACGTTCACCAGGCCCTCGCGCGTCGCGGCCAGCAGCAGCGGACCGATGTCCGTGCCGACCACCGCCCATACGACCTGCTGCTCGTACCGCTCATGACTGTTCATGCGACCACCGTACGGCGCGCCACTGACAAGGCCCGGCCCCGTCGTGCGACAGGGCTTCGTCGGTCCTGTGTCGCGTCCCGGACCATGTCGGGCTTGTTCGTGATGATCCCGTCCACGCCGTAGTCGACCACCCGGCGCGGGCGTCGGTCGCGTCGTCCACGGTCCAGGTGAGGACCTCCAGGGCTCGCCGTGCGGCCCGTCGAGCGCGTGGAAGCCGGTTCTGACGCCGGGACGCAGCTTATGGAGGCGTACGCGGAGGCCCCGCGGTGCGCGACGACGAGTGGGCTGTCACCCTGGGGGTCGGCCTGAGTGGCGGAGGTGGGGAGCAGGAGGGCCAAGACCCGCAAGAGCGCGGTGGTCGCCGTGGCAACGGCGCGCACGTGCGTGCGTGTTCCTGGCGTCGGGCGATCACGGACGGGTCAAGAGTGACCGCAGAGGGTCAACGGAAGGGGGTGCAGAATGGCCATGAATTGAATGGAGTTGCCCAAGCCCGCTCACGAGCGCCGCACAAGTGGGGCAAGGACGTGATTCTTTGCCGGAAAATCGTTCGACCATTCCGGGGGAGTCATACTCTCTGCCACAATCACGGCCGCCGGTGCGGTCCTGGGGGTGGGGGCACGACAAGAATTCACGGAAGCAACAGGGCGGGGAGGGCAGCCGCGTATGCAGGGCACGGTCGACGGCTTCAGTTACGGACTCGTCACACCGCTGGTGGCCTTCCTCATGGCCTGTCTCGGCGGTGCGCTAGGGCTCCGCTGTACCACCAGATCTATGCGCGTCGTCGGCCCGTGGCGGGCCGGCTGGCTCGCGCTGGGCTCGGCCGCGATCGGGTCCGGGATATGGACCATGCACTTCATCGCGATGATGGGGTTCAAGGTCCAGGAGACCCCCATCCACTACGACAAGCTCATGACGTTCGCGAGTCTCGCCGTCGCGATCGTCATGGTCGGCATCGGGATCTTCATCATCGGTCACAGAGGGGCGACCGGAGCGGCCCTCTTCACCGGGGGCACCATCACCGGCCTGGGCGTGGCCACGATGCACTACCTGGGCATGGCCAGCATGCGCCTCAACGGGAAGCTCGAGTACAACACCCTCACCGTCGCCGCCTCGGTCGTCATCGCCGTCGTGGCCGCCACCGTCTCCCTGTGGGCGGCAGGACAGGTCCGCGGCTTCCTGTGGAGCGTCGGCGCCAGCCTCGTCATGGGACTCGCGGTCAGCGGCATGCACTACACGGGCATGGCCGCCCTCAGCGTCCACCTCCACAGTGCGACCACCACCCCGGCCGGCGACTCCCCGGCCGCCCTGCTCGCCCCGATGCTGGTCGGCCCGCTCGCCTTCCTGCTGCTGGCGGGCGTCGTCGTGATGTTCGACCCGCTGATCGTCATGGGCAAGCCCGACTGGAACCAGGTCGAGCAGCGCCCCGGCATCCCGGCCCACGCCACCGTCGCGCACTCAGGCCGGCGCCTGGCCACCCGCCCCCGCCCGCACTCCCGCCACCCCCGCTCCCGCACCCCGCAGAACCGCTGACCGGGCCCCGTTGTCAGTGGGGGGTCGTACGGTTGATTCCATGCGGCCCGTATCCCAGATCGAACGCACGGTGGCGCCCTTCGAGGTCGTCAGTCCCTTCCAGCCGAGTGGCGACCAGCCCGCGGCCATCGCCGAGCTCGCCCGGCGCATCGAAGCAGGTGAGAAGGACGTCGTCCTGCTCGGCGCGACCGGCACCGGCAAGTCCGCCACCACCGCGTGGATGATCGAGAAGCTTCAGCGCCCCACCCTGGTGATGGCGCCGAACAAGACCCTGGCCGCCCAGCTGGCGAACGAGTTCCGGGAACTGCTGCCGAACAACGCCGTCGAATACTTCGTCTCGTACTACGACTACTACCAGCCCGAGGCGTACGTCCCGCAGTCGGACACCTACATCGAGAAGGACTCCTCGATCAACGAGGAGGTCGAGCGCCTGCGCCACTCCGCGACCAACTCGCTCCTCACCCGCCGCGACGTCGTCGTGGTCGCCTCGGTCTCCTGTATCTACGGCCTCGGTACGCCCCAGGAGTACGTGGACCGGATGGTCCCCCTCAGGGTCGGCGACGAGATCGACCGCGACGACCTGCTGCGCCGCTTCGTCGACATCCAGTACACGCGCAACGACATGGCCTTCACCCGCGGCACCTTCCGCGTCCGCGGTGACACCATCGAGATCTTCCCGGTGTACGAGGAGCTCGCCGTCCGCATCGAGATGTTCGGCGACGAGATCGAGGCCCTCTCCACGCTCCACCCGCTCACCGGCGAGATCATCAGCGACGACCAGCAGCTGTACGTCTTCCCGGCCTCCCACTACGTAGCGGGCCCCGAGCGCATGGAGCGGGCTGTCAACGACATCGAGAAGGAGCTGGGCGAGCGCCTCGCCGAGCTGGAGAAGCAGGGCAAGCTCCTGGAGGCCCAGCGCCTGCGGATGCGCACGACGTACGACATCGAGATGCTCCGCCAGATCGGCTCCTGCTCCGGCGTCGAGAACTACTCGATGCACTTCGACGGCCGGGAGCCCGGCTCCGCGCCCAACACGCTGCTGGACTACTTCCCGGACGACTTCCTCCTCGTCATCGACGAGTCCCACGTCACGGTGCCGCAGATCGGCGCGATGTACGAGGGCGACGCCTCCCGCAAGCGCACCCTCGTCGACCACGGTTTCCGCCTGCCCTCCGCGCTGGACAACCGCCCCCTGAAGTGGGAGGAGTTCCAGGGGCGCATCGGGCAGACGGTCTACCTCTCGGCGACCCCGGGCACATACGAGCTCTCCCGCTCCGACCGTCAGGTCGAGCAGATCATCCGCCCCACCGGCCTGGTCGACCCCGAGGTCGTCGTCAAGCCCACCGAGGGGCAGATCGACGACCTGGTGCACGAGATCCGGGAGCGCACCGAGAAGGACGAACGCGTCCTGGTCACCACCCTCACCAAGAAGATGGCCGAGGACCTCACCGACTACTTCCTGGAGCTCGGCATCCAGGTGCGCTACCTGCACAGCGACGTCGACACCCTGCGACGCGTCGAGTTGCTGCGCGAGCTGCGCTCCGGCGAGTTCGACGTCCTAATCGGCATCAACCTCCTCAGGGAGGGCCTCGACCTGCCCGAGGTCTCCCTGGTGGCGATCCTCGACGCCGACAAGGAGGGCTTCCTGCGCTCCGGCACCTCGCTCATCCAGACCATCGGCCGCGCGGCGCGCAACGTCTCCGGCCAGGTCCACATGTACGCCGACAAGATCACCCCGGCGATGGAGAAGGCCATCGACGAGACCAACCGCCGCCGGGAGAAGCAGGTCGCGTACAACAAGGCGAACGGCATCGACCCTCAGCCGCTCCGCAAGAAGATCAACGACATCGTCTCGCAGATCGCCCGCGAGGACGTCGACACGGAGCAGCTGCTCGGCACGGGCTACCGCAAGACCAAGGACGGCAAGGGCGCCAAGGCTCCCGTGCCCGCCCTCGGCGGCAAGGCGGCCAAGGGCGCGGGGCCCGCCAAGGGCAAGGTCAAGGAGACCGTCCCGACCGACCGTCCCGCGGCTGCCCTCGCCGAGCAGATCGAGGAGCTGACGGCGCGGATGCGCGCGGCCGCCGCCGACCTGCAGTTCGAGATCGCGGCCCGGCTGCGCGACGAGGTGTCCGAGATGAAGAAGGAACTCCGGCAGATGAAGGAGGCGGGCCTGGCCTGAGTGTCCCGCGGCCGGAAATGGCCCCCGGCGCGGGCGCGCAGTGTTGCAAGACCGATACAAAGTGCGACCCAGGGTTCGGCACTGTCAGTGCCGAACCGTAGGGTGCTGGTCATCCGCGGAGTCCGCGGCAACAGGGGACAGTTCGAGAGGGGAACAGCGCGTGACGGTCAACATGACCAAGGGTCAGGCCATCAGTCTGCAGAAGAACGACGGGGGCACGCTGACCGCGGTACGCATGGGGCTCGGCTGGCAGGCCGCCCCGCGGCGCGGGCTGTTCGGCTCGCGCACCCGGGAGATCGACCTGGACGCCTCCGCCGTGCTGTTCGCGGACAAGCAGCCGGTCGACGTCGTCTTCTTTCGCCACCTCGTCAGCGACGACGGCTCCGTACGCCACACGGGTGACAACCTCGTCGGCGGTGTCGGTCAGGGCGGCGACGACGAGGCCATCCTCGTGGATCTGCAGCGCGTCCCGGTCCACATCGACCAGATCGTCTTCACCGTGAACTCCTTCACGGGCCAGACCTTCCAGGAGGTGCAGAACGCGTTCTGCCGACTGGTCGACGAGGCCAACGGCCAGGAGCTCGCCCGGTACACGCTCGCGGGCGGCGGGCAGTACACCGCTCAGATCATGGCCAAGGTGCACCGCGCGGGCACGGGCTGGAACATGACCGCGATCGGCGCGCCCGCCAACGGCCGCACCTTCCAGGACCTGATGCCGACGATCCTGCCGGTCCTGTAGGCAGCCCGACGCACCGCGGACGAAGCGACACAGGGGGACGAAGGCGATGACGGCCGAGCTGGTCCGGGGGCAGAACCATCCGCTCCCCGAGGTCCGACTGGAGGTCCGCGTCTCGGCCGGCAAGCCGATCGTGGCCGGAGCCACGCTCGGCGACGAGCACGGCAAGGTGCACGGCGTGGAGTGGGTGGCCCACCCGGGCGCGCCCACACTGCCCGGCCTGGAGGTCTCCAGGCAGGCGGCGGCCGACCACCGCCTGGCGTTCGACCTGGACGCCCTGCCCGAGGCCGTGCACCGGGTGAGCGTGCTGCTCGCGCTGCCCTCCGGGGTCGGCGGCCCGGTCCGGTTCGGCGCCGTCGCCGCCCCCTTCGTCGCCGTCACCGGCCTCGACGGCACCGAGGTCGCCAGCTACACCGTCACGGGCCTGGAGTCCGAGTCCGCCGTCATCGCCCTGGAGCTCTACCGCAGGCAGGGTGCCTGGAAGGTCCGCGCGGTCGGCCAGGGCTACGCGGGCGGCCTCGCCGAACTCCTCACCGACCAGGGCCTGGCACAGGCCCAGCATCTCGCGGCCGGTATCAACGAGGCGGTCGTCCAAGGCCTGGCCCGCTCGGTGGCGGCGCCCCCGCCCCGCACGCACGACGCCGACCGCTCCCGGCACGCCGCCGCGCCCGCGCGAGGCCCCGAGGCCCATGGCGGCGCGACGCCCCAGGGCGCCCCCGGAAACGTACCGGCGCAGCAGGGCCCGTACGGCGGTTCCGGCCCGGAGGACGCCACGCAGCCCGGCCATCCGGCGCCGCAGGGCGGCTCCGTCAACTACACCCACCCCGGCCGCCAGACCGCGGCGCCGCCACCGCCCCCGCCGACCGTGCCCCCGGCCCAGCCGGGGCAGTCCGCGCAGCCCGTCGCCGGGGACGCGACCGGCTGGTCCATGGACGAGCGGCTCTACAACCAGGTGTGGGGCATGTTCGAGGACCTGGCCCGCACCACCGCCGCGTACCGCAGCGCCGTCGACTTCGCCGACTCACGCATGGAGCAGGAGCTCGACAAGGTCCTGTCCGACCCGCGCAGCCGTATCGGCGGCCAGGGCGACGCCGCGCGGGAGACGGCCCGTGCCAGGCACGTCGAGCTCGTCGACCAGGCCAGGGCGGCGCTCGACCGGGACCTCGCCCAGCTCAGGGCCGAGGTGGACGTCGTCGAGCCCGCGCTGCCCCCGGCGTACGCGCGCTGGGACAACCCGGTCTGGCACGGCTACCGGGTGCCGATGGAGATCCCCATGGCCCTGCGCCTGGGCGACCTCCATCTGCCCGAGAGTGAGAGCCTGCGGATACCTCTGCTGGTCAGGCTGCCGCTGGAGCGCGGCCTGTGGGTCGACAGCGGCCGTGCCGGGTCCCTCGACGGCTCGCTCGTGGACTCCGCCCGGTTGAGCCGCCTCGCCCTGGACACCGCGGTGGCCCTCGCCGCCCGGCTTCTCGCGGTCCACCCGCCGGGCGAGTTCACCGTGCATGTCATCGACCCGGCCGGTTCCGGGGTCTCCGCGCTGGCGCCACTGGTGCAGACCGGTGTGCTCGCGGGCCCGCCCGCGGTCGGCGCCGCGGGCGTGGCCGACGTCCTGGCCCGGCTCACCCAGCGCGTCGACCTGGTGCAGATGGCGGTGCGCGGTGGCGCACCCGACGCCCTCCCGCCGGACCTCGACACGGCCGAACAACTGCTGATCGTCAACGATTTCCCGCACGGCTTCGACGACCGGGCCGTGACGCAGCTGCGCTACCTCGCGGACGAGGGCCCGGCCGTGGGCGTCCACCTGATGATGGTCGCCGACCGGGAGGACGCCTCCGCCTACGGGCCGTTGCTCGACCCGCTGTGGCGTTCGCTGATGCGACTCACGCCCGTCCCCGACGACCACCTCGCGGACCCCTGGGTGGGCCACGCCTGGACCTACGAGCCCGCGCTCGTCCCGCCCGGCAGTCAGGTCCTCCAGCAGGTCCTCAGCCAGGTCGCGACGGCCCGCCGCTCCTGGAACCGCTGACCCGACCACCACTCACCAAGACCAGGTAAAGCAGCCCTGAACTGGTGATTTGAGTCTCCTTTTACCAAGCTCTTTACCTTTCCTTGGTGATTCAGGTACTCTCGTCCGCACGGAGGGGAGTACTCCCTACCTGCTGCGGCGCACCCGTCAATACGGATCAGGCCAGATCCCGGGGCGTCGGCCCGGTGGCACCAGGCGTATCGGACGCCCGGGTGGACCGGGTGGAAGAGACCTCCGGTAGCGACGACGCTGACCATTTGCCGTTTCGTACTGCCGGAGGCGCAGTGGAAGTTTCCACGACCCTGTGGGTCCTGACCATCGTCGGCCTGGCCGCGCTCATCGCGGTCGACTTCTTCATCGGCCGCAAGCCCCATGACGTATCGATCAAGGAAGCCGGAATCTGGACGGTCGTCTGGATCGTCCTGGCCGTTCTCTTCGGCTTCGGCCTGCTCGCCTTCGGCGGCGGGCAGCCCGCCGGGGAGTTCTTCGCCGGCTTCATCACCGAGAAGTCGCTGAGCGTCGACAACCTCTTCGTCTTCGTCCTGATCATGGCGAAGTTCTCGGTGCCCTCGCAGTACCAGCAGCGGGTCCTGCTCATCGGTGTGCTGATAGCCCTGGTGCTTCGCGCGATCTTCATCGCCGCGGGCGCCGCGATCATCTCCAACTTCTCCTGGGTCTTCTACATCTTCGGCGCCTTCCTGATCTACACCGCCTGGAAGCTCATCCAGGAGGCCGGCGCGGACGAGCCCGAGGAGGAGTACGAGGAGAACAAGCTGCTCAAGGCCGCCGAGAAGCGTTTCGGCGTGGCCGACCGGTACCACGGCACCAAGCTGTGGATCGAGCAGAACGGCAAGCGGGTCATGACGCCGATGCTGGTCGTGATGCTCGCGATCGGCACGACGGACGTGCTCTTCGCCCTCGACTCGATCCCGGCGATCTTCGGTCTGACCCAGGACCCGTACATCGTGTTCACGGCGAACGCGTTCGCGCTGATGGGCCTCAGGCAGCTGTACTTCCTCATCGGCGGCCTGCTCAAGAAGCTGGTCCACCTCTCGTACGGCCTGTCCGTCATCCTCGGCTTCATCGGCGTCAAGCTGGTGCTGCACGCGTTGCACAAGTCCGGCGTCCACGTCCCCGAGATCTCCATCCCGGTCTCGCTCGGCGTGATCTGCTCGGTCCTGGTCATCACCACGATCACCAGCCTGATGGCCTCCAAGAAGCAGGCGGCGGCCGAGACGGCGCGGAAGAAGGCCGAGGGCGCTCCGAAGGACAGCATCGAGGCCTGACCGCTTCGGGCGGAGGAACAACCATCACCGGGAGCGGTGGGGGGGGGGGATCCCGACCCCCCCCCCCCACCCCCGCTTGGTGGGGAGCGCGATGACCCGGCCGAGGGGACAGAACCCCAATGAGAACACGACA